>VBCT01000001.1 GCA_005882235.1 Betaproteobacteria bacterium | reverse complement strand
TGGCCTTCGACAGCTCCACTTGCGGGAGCGCGCTCGCCCCGATGCAGTTGAAGATCTTGTTGCGATCCGGATGGGCCGCGACGGCTTCTTCGCGAACGCGGCCCTGGTCGACGAGCATCTGCACCCGCGAATGATCCCGCGTCTGCGCCTGGATGCGGCCCTGCCGGATGTGATAGAGCCGCGAATCGCCGGCGTGCGCCCAGTAGGCGGTCGAATCCTGCACGACGCAGGCCACGCAGGTGGTCCGCGGCGAGTCGATCAGGTTGCGCGCCTTGGCGTACTCGCCGAGCGCGAAGTGCGCGTCGGTGATGCTCTTTTGCAAAAAGCCGGACGGGTCGGCGAGCTTGGGCTTCGCCTCGCGCTGAAACGCCTCGGTGAGGAGCTGCGCGGCGATTTGTGAGGCCACCTCCCCGTGCAGATGTCCGCCCATGCCGTCGGCGACCACCATGAGCAGAGAGTCGCGGGTGTAGGCGTAGCTGGTGCGATCCTCGTTCGCCTCGCGGCCTCCCTTGCGGCTTTCCTGAAAGATCGAGAATCTCATCGTCCGGACCGCTTCTTCCAGGCGCTGCGAAGGTTTTCGAGGAGAGAGCTCTTGCGGTGCACTTCGGGGTCCTTTTCTCGCAGCAGCACCTTCTGCAGCGCGAACACGCTCTGCGGGCGCTTCAGGTGATCGAGCTCCAGGCACCAGTCGATCGTATCGAGCAGCTGCCGGGAATACTTACCGTCCCACACTCTCGCCGCGGAGACGTAGCGGTCCTTTTCGGCGCGGTCGTCGGCCGCCTGGGGCGCGGCGCTCGCGAGGCAGGCGAAAATGCTCGCGCCGATGGCGTAGCAATCGCTCCAGGGCCCGAGCAGGTCGCGGTCTTTGTACTGCTCGGGCGGCGCGAAGCCGGGCGTATACATCGGGTTCAGGCGCGGGCCCTCCTGGGCGAGCGTCTGGCGGGCGGCGCCGAAGTCGATCAGCACGGGTGTGCTGTCGTTGCGGATATAGATGTTGGCGGGCTTGATGTCCAGATGAAGGAGCTTGTTCGAGTGCACCTCCCGCAGCCCGTTCAGCAGCAGCGTGAACACGTGGCGGATGAATCTTTCCTTGATCGATCCGCGGCGCGCGTGGATGTGTTCCTGCAGCGTGCGCCCGCGCTCGTAGCGCATCACCATGTATACAGTCTCGTTGGCGCGAAAGAAATTCAGCACCCGCACCACGTTCGGATGCGACAGTCGCGCGAGCGAGCGGCCTTCCTCGAAGAAGCACCGCATGCCGTAGCGAAACGTCGCCAGGTTCTCGTCGGCGATCGAGGGCAGCGCGTCGCCCTCTTTTCGCAGCGCGAGCTGGCTCGGGAGGTATTCCTTGATCGCGACCGGCTGGTCGTTTTCGTCGTAGGCGAGATAGACGATGGAAAAACCCCCGCAGGAGAGCACGCTCGCGATGCGGTAGTTTTCGAGCTGGTAGCCGTCCGGCAGCGGCTGATTGACCTGCTGTGGCATTAAAGGGGTAGCGGTGCGGCGTTTGTAACCGTTATCATAGCGGCGTTTTCATTGCCGCCGGCATTATACGGCGCGACCCTTCGCAATCCATGATCACCAGCATGACCGGCTACGCGGCGGCGACGCGAGATCTGCCGACGGCATCGCTCGCGGCGGAGGTGAAAAGCGTCAACGGCCGCTTTCTCGACGTGCAGTTCCGACTCTCCGAAGAGCTGCGCGCAGTGGAGCCGGCGCTGCGCGAGCTGATCCAGGCGCGCGTGGGCCGCGGCAAGGTGGAGTGCCGGGTTTCGGTCACTCCGCCGACGGGTGCCGCACCGAGCATCAGCGTGAACGAAGGACTGCTCGCCGAGCTCGCCCAAGCGTCGAGAAAGATAAGAGCGGCGGTCCCTGACGCGCGCCCCTTGAGCGTGGGCGAGGTGCTGCACTGGCCCGGCGTGCTGGGAGACGACCGGTCGGCGGCGCTGCGCGAGGCCTGCGTGGCGCTCGTGCAGAAGGTCCTCGAGGACTTCGCGGCGACGCGCTCGCGCGAGGGCGCAAAGCTCGCCGCCATGCTGACCGAGCGTGCGGAGCGCATGAAGTCCCTGCTCGCCTCGATCCAGCCGAAACTGCCCGAGGCGATCGCCGCTTACGAGGAAAAGCTGACCGCGCGTCTTCGCGAGGTGCTCGGCGGCACGGACGAGGAGCGCATCCGGCAGGAAATCGCGCTCTACGGCGTCAAGGCGGACGTCGCGGAGGAACTCAATCGCCTGGGGGCGCACCTGGAAGAGGTGCACCGCGTGGTCAGAGCCGGAGGGGCGGTCGGCAAGCGCCTGGACTTCCTGATGCAGGAGCTGAACCGCGAAGCAAATACGCTCGGCTCGAAATCCGTGTCGAAGGAGCTCTCCGATGCGAGTCTGGAATTCAAGCTGCTGATCGAGCAAATGCGCGAGCAAATCCAGAACATCGAATGAACGGCAATCTATTCATCGTCTCGGCGCCCTCGGGCGCGGGCAAATCGTCCTTGGTGAGCGCAGCGCTCGCCGAGGACCAGCGGCTCGCGCTCTCGGTTTCCTTCACCACGCGGCCTGCGCGCGCGGGCGAAGTGAACGGGCGCGAGTATCACTTCGTCGAGCGCAAGACCTTCGACTCGATGCTCGAGCGCGGCGAGTTTCTGGAATCGGCCGAGGTCCACGGAAACCGCTACGGAACCTCCCGGAAGTGGATCGCCGAAGCGCGCGCGAAGGGCCTGGACATCCTGCTCGAAATCGACTGGCAGGGCGCGCGGCAGGTCCGGAAGGCCTTTCCCGACGCGGTGAGCATCTTCATCGTTCCTCCCCCCCCGGTCCTCGAGGAGCTCGAGCGCCGGCTGCGCGGGCGGGGACAGGACACCGAAGAAGCGATCCAGCGGCGCTTGCGCGCCGCCCGCGAGGAAATCAGCCACGTTGCCGAGTTCGATTATGTTATTATAAACAAAGAGTTTGAAGAAGCCCGGCGCGACCTTGCCGCGGTCGTGCGCGCATCGAGATTGATGCTTTCCCACCAGAGCGCACGGCATCCGGAAATCTTCAAATCATTTAGCTAGACTAAGAAGAGGACCCATGGCACGAATCACCGTCGAAGATTGTTTAAAGAGAATCCCCAACCGCTTCCAATTGACCCTCGCGGCCACGTACCGCGCGCGCCAGCTCGCCCAGGGCGGCACGCCGCACATCGAGACCACGCGCGACAAGCCGACGGTCATCGCATTGCGCGAAATCGCAGCGGGCAAGGTCGGCGTGGAATACCTGAACCGCGTCCACACCGGGTGAATGCGGACTGTGACAAGCTGACATCTTCTTTCGCCCTCCCCTCCTTTTTTAAGGAGGGGTGGCGCGAAGCGCCGGGGTGGTTGGCCATCTGCTGAACATGGCCGCCGTCGCCATCACCGATCTCAGGCAGCACCTCGGCTACCTCAAGCCGAGCGACATCGGCCGCATCGAGGAAGCCTACCAGTTCAGCGATGCCGCGCACCAGGGACAGTTCAGGCTGAGCGGCCATCCCTACATCTCGCATCCGGTGGCCGTCGCCGAGATCGTCGCCGACTGGCAGCTCGACGCGCAGGCCGTGATGGCGGCGCTGCTGCACGACGTCATGGAGGACACCGAAGTCTCCAAGCAGCAGATCACCGAGCGCTTCGGCAAGCCGGTGGCGGAGCTCGTGGACGGCCTGTCCAAGCTCGATCGCATCGAGTTCCAGTCCCAGGCGGACGCGCAGGCCGAGAACTTCCGCAAGATGCTGCTCGCGATGGCGCGCGACGTGCGCGTCATCCTGATCAAGCTCGCCGACCGGCTGCACAACATGAGAACGCTCGATGCGGTCCGCCCGGAGACGCGCCGGCGCGTCGCGCGCGAGACCCTGGAGATCTACGCGCCGATCGCAAACCGGCTCGGCCTCGACAGCCTGTTCCGCGAGCTGCAGGAACTCGCGTTCGCGAACCTCTATCCGGCGCGTTACAAGGTGCTCGCCAAGGCGGTGAAGGCGGCGCGCGGCAATCGCCGTGAGGTCGTCAACAAGATCCTCAAGGCGCTGAAGGAGCGCCTGCAGTCGGCGGAAATCCAGGCTCACGTCACCGGCCGCGAGAAGCACATCTACTCGATCTACAACAAGATGCACGACAAGCACCTGTCGTTTTCGCAAGTGCTCGACATCTACGGCTTTCGCGTCGTCGTCGAGGACGTTCCCGCCTGCTATCTCGCGCTCGGCTCCCTGCACAGCCTGTACAAGCCCGTGCCCGGAAAATTCAAGGACTACATCGCGATCCCGAAGGTGAACGGCTATCAGTCGCTCCACAGCACGTTGATCGGCCCTTACGGCATGCCGGTCGAGGTCCAGATTCGCACGCAGGCCATGAACCGCATCGCCGACGCCGGTGTCGCTTCGCACTGGCTGTACAAGAGCTCCGACGCGGAGATCAACGAGGTGCAG
>VBCT01000127.1 GCA_005882235.1 Betaproteobacteria bacterium | reverse complement strand
GAGCGCGCATCACCGCCGCCTCGTGCGTGCGCTCGTCCTGGGTTGCGAGCAGCGCTGCGTACAGCACCAGAACGCCAGCGCCGAGCGCGAACAGGAACACCAGTTGCACCGCCCCAATCAGCTGGTCCATTACAAACTGGACCTGCCGCAGGATTATGCTCACGTCGATCACGGTGAGGTTGGGAAACGCCTGCGACAGGCGCAAGCTCAGCAGTGCGTCCCCCGCAGGCGCATGAAAGCTCGCGACGTAGCTCACCGGGAAACCTTCGAGCAATGCCGGGGTGGTGATGAAGAAGAAATTCGGGCGCATCGAGTCCCAATCGAGCTTGCGCACGCTCGTGACCGGCGCGGAGAAGCTGCGGCCCGCGGAGAGAAATTCGAGCGCATCGCCGCGCCGGATGCCGAAGCGCTCGGCAATCCAATGCTCCACCGAGACGGCGCCGTGCTCGAGATCCTCAGGGCCGAACCAGGCGCCCTCGGTGACTTTGTTCTCAGGCGGCAGTGCCCGCAGGTAGGTCACATTGAACTCGCGCTCGATCTGGCGCTTCGCGCGCTCCTCGGAATAATCCTCTGCACCCACAGGCTTTCCGTTGATGGCGACCAGCCGCGCGCGCACCATGGGAAAGGTCTGCAGGCGCTTTACGCCGTTGCGCTCGAGGAATTCGGCCAGAGGCTGTCGTTGCTCGGGCTGGATGTTGACGAGAAACCGGTCGGGCGCGTCGGGCGGGAGCCGCCCGCGCCAAGCGTCGAGCAAATCGCCCCGGATCATGGTGAGGAGCAGGATCGCGGTGAGTCCCACCGCGATCGCGACGATCTGCACGGCGTTGGCACGCGGGCGCCGCAGGAGGTTCGCCAGGCCGTAACGCCAGGATACGCTGCCGGTCCGACCGAACCTGCCGATCAACCCCAGCGCTCCGTAGGCGATCGCCGCGAAAAGGCCGAAGGCGGCCGCAAAACCGCCGAACACGTAGCTCGCGAGCCTCAGCTCGCCCGCCTGCCAGAGTAGCAGCCCGAACACCGCAGCCAGTCCCACTATGTATACAGCGAGCGCCCCTTGCCTCGGAGGGCCGACGTCGCGCCGGATTACGCGCAGCGCCGGCACATCCTTGAGTTGGAGCAGAGGCGGCAAGGCGAACCCAAGCAACAGCACCAGCCCCGTCGCCGCGCCCTGCAAGACAGGCGAGAGGCCTGGCGGCGGCAAGGCGCCCGGTATCAGGGCCGCGAGCCACCAGGCGACCAAGGTCTGCACGACGAACCCGAGGGCGCAGCCCATAAGCGAGGCGGCGAGCGCGAGCAGCAGAAATTCCCAGGCGAAGAGGGCGAAGAGCTGCGACTGTGAAGCGCCCATGCAGCGCATCACGGCGTAGCCGTCGAGGTGCCGTTGCGTATAGCGCCGCGTGCCGAGCGCGATCGCGACCGCGGACAACACCACGGCCAGCATGGCGGTGAGCCCGAGGAAGCTCTGGGCGCGGTCCAGGCCCGCGCGAACCTCGGGCCGCGCGTTCTCCAGGCTGTCGATGCGCTCGCCCCGGGAGAGGCGCGCCCTCGCCCACTGCTCGAACTGCCGGATCCCTTCGCGCTCGCCCGCGGCGAGCAGCTGATAGTTGATGCGGCTTCCCGGCTGCACCAAACCCGTGGCGGGCAGATCGTCGAGCCGCATCATCAGGCGCGGCGCGAAATTCATGAAGGATACGCCGCGGTCGGGCTCGAGCGTCAGCACGGCCGCGACGCGAAGGCGCGCTCGTCCGACTTCGATCGCGTCGCCCTGGCGAACTTTGAGCGCCGCCATCATCCTTTCGTCGAGCCACACCGTGCCCCGTGGCGGAACTGCGTCGGTCTCCGCGTCCGGTGCATTCAGGCCAGGGGCGATGCGCAGCCTGCCGCGCAAGGGATAGCCCGGCGACACCGCCTTCACCGCCGCGAGGAGCGTCTCGTTGCCCGCACGCGCCATGCTGACGAACATCATGCTTTCGGCGCGGCGCAGCCCGCGCCTCGAGATCTCGTCGCGGAACTCCGGAGCCCAGGCATGGTCGGCCGTCATCAGCATATCGGCGCCGAGCACTTGGTGCGCTTCGCGCGTGAGCGCCTGCCGCACGCGATCGGCGAAGAAAGCGACACTGGCTACGCCGCCCACGGCGAGCACGAGTCCGAGCGCCAGCACGCGCAGCTCCCCCGCGCGCCAGTCGCGCAGGAGCATGCGGAGGGCGAGGCGCAGCACCGCTTAGCCCTCGCCGTCGATCCGCCCGGCGACGAGCCGGATCCTCCGGCGGCAGCGGCCGGCGATCGCCTCGTCGTGGGTTACCAGCACGAGCGTCGTGCGCGCTTCCGCGTTCATCTCGAACATGAGCTCGATCACGCCCGCGCCGGTCGCGGCGTCGAGATTCCCGGTGGGCTCGTCGGCAAGGAGGAGCTTCGGCTGGGTGACGAAGGCGCGCGCCAGCGCCACTCGCTGCTGCTCGCCTCCTGACAGTGTCTTCGGGTAATGGCGCAGCCGCTCGGCGAGGCCCACGCGCGCTAGCATTTTTGCCGCCCGGTCCGCCGCGTCCGCTTCGCCAGCGAGCTCGAGCGGCAGCATCACGTTCTCCAGCGCGTTCAGCGCCGGGAGCAGCTGGAACGACTGGAATACGAACCCGAGCAGCCTCGCACGGAGTGCCGCGCGCCCGTCCTCGTCGAGCCCGTAGAGATCCGCACCGTCTAGCTGCACGGAGCCTGAGCTCGGCGTATCCAGCCCCGCGAGCAGGCCCAGAAGCGTCGATTTACCGGAGCCCGAGGCGCCGACGACGGCCACCGCCTCGCCCGGCATGACCTCGAGCGAAATGTCCTGCAGAATAACCAGCTCGTTCGCCCCCGGTGTGCCGTTCGCCAGGCGAACGACTTTGGAGAGCCCGGTGGCCAGGACGATGGGTTGGGAAAAATCAGGCATGAAATCGATCCTGCTTTCGATCCTGCTCGCCTGCAGCGGGACGGCGCTTGCCGCGCCGATCATCCTCGTATACGGGGACAGCCTCTCCGCCGCCTACGGGATCCCCCAGAACGCCGGCTGGGTGGCCTTGCTCGGCGAGCGACTCAAGCAAAGAAAGACAAATTATACCGTGGTCAACGCGAGCATCAGCGGCGAAACCTCGGCCGGCGGCGCGGCGCGCATCGACACCGCGCTCGCCAAGACCAAACCCGCGATCGTGATCGTCGAGCTCGGCGCGAACGATGGCCTGCGGGGGTTGCCCATCGAGCAGATGAAAACAAATCTGGCTGCGATCGTCCGAGCAGCGAAGCGCCAGGGCGCGCGCGTGATACTCGTCGGGATGCTGCTTCCGCCGAACTACGGCGCGCAATACGTGAACGCGTTTCGCGCGGCGTTCCGCGACGTCGCCCGCGACGAGCGCGTCCCGCTCGTGCCGTTCCTGCTGGAAGGCGTGCCCAACGAGCGCGAGATGTTTCAGGCGGACAACCTGCACCTGGTCGCCGAGGCGCAGACTATCCTCCTGGAGAACGTGTGGCGGCGGCTTGCCGCGATGGTGATCGCGCGGCCTAAGTGACCGCAAGGCCCGGGTCGCCCGCCCGCATCGACCCGATGCAGCGAGCGAGGGGAAAACCCTGCCTGAGAAATTCCTCGACCACGCGTTTTTCCGCCGCAGGAGTGCACGCGACGAGCAAGCCCCCGCTCGTCTGCGGGTCGCTGATGAGCTTGCGCTTCCAGTCCGGCGCGCCCGCCGGCATGCGCACTTCGTGGCCGTAGCCTTTCCAGTTGCGGTCGGAGGCGCCGGTGGCCGTCCCCTCCTTCACCCATTCGAGCGCCTCGGGCAGGACCGGCAGATCGTCGAAGTGGATCTCGGCGCCGAGCTTGGATCCGCGGCAGATCTCTAGGAGATGCCCTGCCAGGCCGAATCCGGTGACATCCGTCAGCGCGTGAACGTCTTCCATTTCCGAGAGCGCCGTCCCGGGGGTATTGAGTTGCGTCGTCACTTCGACCATTTGCTTGTAGCCTGAAGCGGAGAGCTTGCCTTTTTTGAGGGCGGCGGAAAGGATGCCCACGCCGAGCGGTTTGCCCAGTATGAGAACGTCGCCCGGGCGCGCGCGGTCGTTCCTCTTCACCTTCTTCGGGTGCACGAGGCCGAGGGCCACGAGGCCGTAGATCGGTTCCAGCGTGTCGATGGAATGGCCGCCAGCGATCGGAATCCCGGCCTGCGCGCACACCGACTCTCCTCCGGAGATGATTCTCTGAATCACCTCTACCGGCATTTTTTCGAGGGGCATGCCGACGATGGCGAGCGCGAAAATCGGCTTGCCGCCCATCGCATACACATCCGAGAGCGCGTTGGTCGCCGCGATGCGGCCGAAGTCATGGGGGTCATCCACGATGGGCGTGAAACAATCCGTGGTTGCGACGATCGCCTGCTCGTCGTTCAGCCTGTACACGGCCGCGTCGTCGCTCGATTCGATCCCCACGAGCAGGTCCTTCGGCAGGCCGCGGATCGGGGTCTTGGCGAGGATCTCGGAGAGGACGGCCGGCGCGATCTTGCAGCCGCAGCCACCTCCGTGGGAGAACTGCGTCAGGCGGATGAGATCGGCGGGGGCGTTCATGGATAAAATTAGGGATGGAACTGAAACGCCTGGACGCCGTTACGGTAGCACAGCTCGATGCCTTTGACGAGGTGATCGACGTGCGCTCGCCCGCCGAATTCGCGCTCGACCACGTGCCGGCAGCCGTGAACTGCCCGGTGCTGGACGACGCCGAGCGCGCCCATGTGGGCACGCTCTACAAGGAGATCTCCCCCTTCGACGCAAAAAAAATCGGCGCGGCGCTCGTTGCGAAGAACATCGCGCGGCACATCGATGAGCATTTCCGCGGACGCGGGCACGGCTGGCGTCCCCTCGTCTACTGCTGGCGCGGCGGGCAACGCTCCGCGGCAATGGCCTACGTGCTGCGCCAGGTCGGCTGGGACGCGGCGACCCTAGCAGGCGGCTACCGGGCGTACCGCCGCGAAGTCATTGCGCAGCTCGATCGCACGCCGCAGCGTTTCCTCTTCCAGGTGGTGTGCGGCGCCACCGGGAGCGGCAAGAGCCGGCTCCTCGCCGCGCTCGCGGCACAGGGCGCGCAGGTGCTCGACCTGGAGCGCCTCGCCCGCCACCGCGGCTCGCTGCTCGGCGAGCTTCCGGGCGAGCCGCAGCCCTCGCAGAAGATGTTCGACAGCCTGGTGTGGAGCGCGCTGAAGCATCTCGATCCCTCGCGTCCGGTCTTCGTCGAGGCGGAAAGCAAGAAAATCGGCCAGCTGCAGGTGCCTGCGCAGCTCCTAGCCCGCATGCGCGAGGGCGAGTGCCTGCGCCTCGAGGTGCCTCTGCCTGAGCGCGTGCGCTTTCTGATCGAGGAATACCGGCATCTTCTGGAGAAGCCCGCGGCGCTCAAGGAGAAGCTGCAGTGTCTGACGAGCCGCTACGGCCGCGCGGTGATCGGGCGCTGGCTTGCGCAGACCGACTCGGGCGCGTGGGGCGAGCTGGTCGCTGACCTGCTCCTCACCCACTACGACCCGTCCTACCTGCGCGCCACCGCGCAAAACTATTTGCATTATGATGAAGCTCAGGCGTTGTCCCTAGCCCGGCTCGACCAGACCGAGGTGGCGCGCGCCGCCACGGAACTGCTGAAGCCCCAGCCTTGAGCGGGCGGACGTATCCGATCGGAGGACGCAGTGTTCTTCAAACAGCTTTTCGACTCGGCATCGTCCACGCTCACGTACCTGATTGCCGACGACTCAAACCACGAGGCTGTCCTGATCGATCCGGTCACCGAGCAGGTCGAGCGCGACGTGCGCCTCTTGAGCGAGCACGGCCTCGCTCTCAAGTACACGCTCGAGACCCACGTGCACGCCGACCACGTGACCGCCGCGCACGCGCTCAAGCGGGCCACCGGCGCGCAGACCGCGGTCTGCAGGGACTGCAATGCGCAAGGCTACGACCGCCTGCTCAAGGACGGCGACGTGATCCTCTTCGGCCACGAGGAGATTCTCACGATCGCCACCCCCGGGCATACGCCGGGAAGCGTTTCGTACCTGTGGCGCGACCGGGTCTTCACCGGCGACACTCTCCTTATCGGCGGGTGTGGACGCACAGACTTCCAGAACGGGAGCGCGGAGGCGCTGTGGACGAGCATCACGGAGAAGCTCTTCGCGCTCGACGAGCAGATCCTCGTCTATCCGGCCCACGACTACAAGGGACGCAGGGTGAGCAGCATCGGCGAGGAAAGGCGCTTCAACGCGCGCGTCGCGGGCAAGACCCGCGAGGAGTTCCTTTCCATCATGAACAATCTCAACCTGCCCATGCCTGCGCGCATCCACGAGGCGGTCCCGGCCAATCTCGAAGGCGGCGCGGGCCAGCCTGCGGTCGCGAGCACGCTCGGGCAACCGAAGGTCGCAGTCCAAAGCGTGTCCGCGAAACAGCTCGCCGAAGCGCTGCGCGCGCCCGGGGTCCGTCTTCTGGACGTGCGCACGCCCGAAGAGTTCGACACCCTGAGAATTTCCGGTTCGGTCAGCGTCCCGCTCGATACGCTCGACCCCGCCGCGCTGCTCGCGACCATGGACGCGAACGATCCGGTGTACGTGGTGTGCCAGACCGGCACGCGCAGCCAGTTCGCCGCAGTGGAGCTGCGCGCGGCGGGTTTCCGCCGCGTCGTGCACGTGGACGGCGGCACCAACGCCTGGACGGTGGCGGGATTGCCCGTCGCGCGGAGCGGTCCGGGCCGCGCCTGAAAACGCAATTTGAGGACAACAACAGGTGACTTCCGAAGACGATCCCCGACCGTTCGTACTGTCCCTCGTCAGTGTCGGAACCGACGAGGAACGCTACCTGCGCTCGCTGCTCGCGCTGCTCAAGACCTACCTGGAGCCGTCATGGTGTATCGCGGCGCGCCTGGGCGATCTGCCGGACGCGGTCCTCGTGGACATGGACAGCAAGGAGGGTCGCCAGGTCTGGGAGAATTTGGATTTCGGCGGCACCCCGCGCATTGCCTTGAGCCGGGACCACGTCCTGGCCGCGGAGTGGACGCTGCTCAAGCCGATACGCGCCGGCGGTCCGCACAGCCTGACGGAGGTCCTGACCTCGGTCGCGGGGAAGTTGCGGCT
>VBCT01000126.1 GCA_005882235.1 Betaproteobacteria bacterium | reverse complement strand
AGCACGCGCTGCGTGAGAGTCTCCTCGGCCCCGCCCTCCTCGCGCCGCAGGCTGCCCGCGAGCGCGAGCACGCGCAGCTCGCGCGTCACCACCCAGATGCGCGCCGTGCTGCGCTCGACCGCCCTCAGAATCTCGCCGATCTCCTCGGTCTCGTTTTTCGCGGCGGCTTCCTCGCGATCGATGATGAGCGTAGTGTCCGCGCCTTGCCCGGGCTGCGCTTCGCCGCGCTCGGCCGCGAGCCGCCTCAGCTCTTCCTCCGCCTCGCGCAGCAGGTCGTCGTCGCGGGGCGGACGCGCGCGCATCAGGCCCGGGCGGTCGTGCAGCGCGGTCGCCACCGCGCGCGCGGTGGCGAGCAGGGCCTGCTCCTCGCCTTCCAGGAGAAAGCGCTCCATCTCGCGCACGTACTCGTACCCCGCCCAGGGCAGCGCAAGGAGCACGAGCGCCACCAGGGCAAGCTTGGTGCGAAGGCTCAAGGCCGGGAGCTTCATGCCTTCCAGCGGTAGCCCATGCCGTACACCGTATCGATGTGCTCGAACGCGGGATCGACCGCGGCGAATTTCCTGCGGATGCGCTTCACGTGCGAGGTGATCGTGCCCTCGTCCACCACCAAATTCGCGTCGCGCATAAGGCCCTCGCGGTCTTTTACGTGGCCCGGGAATTTCGCGAGCGTGTGCACCATCCAGAACTCGGTGAGCGTCAGCGCTACGGGCCTGCCTTTCCACGATGCGGTGAAGCGTTTCGCGTCGAGCTTGAGCGCCCCCCGCTCGAGCACCTCCTCGGCCGCCTTCGGCTCGCGCAGCGCATCGATCCTGCGAAACAGCGCCGAGATGCGCGCGAGCAGGTGCGGCAGGCTCACGTCCTTGGTGAGGTAGTCGTCCGCGCCCAGGCGCAGGCCCGAGACCGCGTCGAAGTCGGAGTCGCGCGCGGTGAGAAAGAGGATAGGCAGGCTGGGAGCGAGGGCGCGCAGCTCGCGGCACAGCGTGAAGCCGCCGTCGGGCTCCTCGCCCAGGCCGATGTCGATCACGGCGAGATCGGGGAGCCGCGTCCTGAAGGCGCCCATCGCCTCGCCGCGCGCCGCGTGCGCGCTTACCTCGTAGCCGTGCTTCCTGAGCGCGTCCGCGTAGTTGGCGCGGATTGCGGCGTCGTCTTCGACGATGGCGATGCGGCGGGGCATGGTCGACTCGGTTCATCCCCTCGTCGACGAGAGGAAACAAACCCGCGCTGAATATAGCGCATTCCTTCTCCGCAAGGCCGGTGGCCCTGAGCATTGCCATGTTCCTGCCACAATTCTTCGGCAGCTTTCCATCTTCTTCGCCCGGCGGGGCCTTTTTCGGGGGCTTCAATACGGGACAAGGCCCGAAGCGGGGTTTGCACAAGGGGATCGAGATGGAAGCTTCAAGCAGCAGGTCCAGGGTACGTCCGATCGTCGTCGATTTTCTCGCCACGCTGTTCGTCACGTTCTGCATCGGCGTCGCCGCGGCCGTGATTCTCGGCGCATGCGCGATGCTGATGGCGGGGGAGGCGCGCGGCGTGGAGCCGGGCGAACGCTCGCCCATGAAGACGGACGCCGTGCGCGAGGGAGCGCGCGCCGGGGACACGCGCGCGAAAGCGAACGAGCTCGCGCTCACGCATCACCTCGTCACCAAGTACGCGAGCCTCATCGCCATCGAGCGCACGCCCGCGCGTCCCGTGGACCCCGATCGAAGCGCGTCCGCGCCGAGCCTGAGGCCGTAGAAAATCGACTAGACGCGATTTACCCGGAACCTCGAACGATGCGCAGACGTTACTCATTGGAAGCAGCGCCGCTTTTCATGCGCGGGACGCTGGCAATCGCCCGACGCCGGCGTCGGTTTTTCGGAGACGCGAATTTGCTTGGTGCAACACGGCAACTGGCTGTAAACACGCCTGGTTCCGGGTTTTCTGGCCCAGGGCATGTTTCTTGCGACGAATTGGGCATGGCAACGCAGACCGCAAACAGGAGATTGTCCGACCGGATCCCGATGGGCGTGGAGAGCGCCATGCCCTGCGTCCCCGCTCCCTCGTCGGAATCGGTCCAGCCTCGCAAGGCGAAGAGCGGGATCCTGCACAAGCTCGTCCTCGCCGTCCTCGCGCTGCTTCTCCTCTTCGGCGTCTGGCAAATCGGCAAAAAGCTGTACGACCAGGCCCATGCGCCGCTCGCGCAGGTGATCGACAGCAAGGGATAGTCAAGAACCGAGGCGCCGGCACGCAGGGCCGCAAGGGTTTCACCTTCCTCCCCTCGTCCTTGAGTGCCCGGCGGCTTCGGCAAGCCGGGATTTTCCGAAAGCACTTCTTCGACGCAGCGAATTCTCCGCTGCGACTACGCGCCTGCGGGCTGAACGATCTGCCTCGGCCGGCCGCGCGGGCGGTGGCGGCTTCGCGCGGGCGGCGTGACCGCATAGATCGCCGACGGCTCCCCCGCCGAAAGCGTGAATGGGCTACGCACCGTCACGCCGCCGAACACCGCGCCGTCGGGGAGATCCTCGGTCAGGAGCAGCACGCAGTCCTGCAGCTGCGCCGCGCCGACCACCATGCTGTCCCGCCATGAAAGATCGAAGCGCTGCTCGATCTCGCGCGCCCGCCGGAGCAGCGTCTCATCGACGGGCAAGGGGCGCCAGGCCATCAGCTCCCGCACGTCGTCCCACGCCGCGCCGGGGGCGACGTGAGGCTTGAGCGTGCGCGTCGCGAGGACGTAGTACTCGGAGAGAGCCTGGACGCTGGTGCGCCCGAGGCGCTCCTGCCACAGATGCGCAATCCAGTGGAGCGCGCGCGACTGCTTCGCCGCGTCCCGGGGGTCGCGCGCGTAGACGAAGACCTCAGCGCCGACGAAGCAGGGGCCGGTCATACAGCTCCTCGCGCTTGGGATAGGGCTGAGGCGGCCCGGTGAGCTTGAAGGCTCCCTTCGCGAGGTAGCGCTTCATCGCCACGTCGTACTCGCGCGCCTCGCGCATGTGCTCGCGCAGCACCTCGCCGACGAAGCGCGACACGCTCAGGTTGCGCTGCGCCGCGTGCACGCGCGTCCACGCGGCGGTTTCCCTATCGAGGGTGATGGTGACGTTCTTCATCGGGTGGCTTGACTGGCGATTTCCACTGGGAGGACATATTACACTAGTTTCGTGTATTTATGCGTCCTACGGCTCGAGCGACCCCAGGTAGGCGGCGATCGCCACCATGTCTTCGATGCTCAGCTTCGCGACCACCGCTTTCATCAGCTCGGCCAGGGAGCCGGTGCGGTTGCCGTTCTGCATGTCGTTCAGCTGGCGCACGACGTAGATCGGCGGGCGCCCGGTGATTCCCGGCACTTCGCCCAGTCCCTTGAGCGCCGCGCCGTGGCAGATGGCGCAAGGGACGGTCTGCCCCGAGCCTCCGCCCGCCACCAGCGCCTTGCCTCGCGCGATGCTCCCCACCGGCACATAGTCGATAAAGCCCGAATGGGGATCGCGGCTGTGCGCTCTCGCTGCGTCCTGCGGCAGCACGATGATGCGGTTGCCGAGCGGCTCGGTGCCGCCCTCGGGCGCGGCGAAGCGCATCGCGCCGGAGCCGACGTAGGTCTTCGGCACGGTGGCGGTCTCGACCACCTTCGTCCACACGCCCGGCTTCAGGCCCGCGAAATATTCGCTCGCGGCGCGCACGTCGGCGTCCGACATCGCTTTTGCGATATCGATCATGGCGTTCGCCCGGACGCCCTTCCTGCCTCCGTTCTTGAACTCGGCCATCTGGCGCACGAGGTAGAGGACGGGGAGACCCGCGAGGCTGGAGGATTCGGGGTGGCCGTCTCCCGTCGGAAGATGGCACAGGGCGCAGGCACGGGCCGGCTTTCTGCCGGTCGCGACGATCTCCGGCATCGGCGGATGCTCGTCGGGAAACCAGTCGGGCGGATTGAAGCCGTCGTCGATCTGCGCCTGGGTGTATTTCTTCGCGCTCCCGGGCACCTGCTTCTGCACGACGCTGTCGAGCGGCGCAGGCTTGGGCGTGGCCGGGTAGGCCCAATCGGGATTCTCCGCCGCGAGCGCAAGCCCGGGAAGCAAAGCCATCGCGAGGACACGAGCAAGATTTTTCATGAATACCTCCGTTCGCGGCATTGTAGCGAGCGCGCTGCTTCCGGGCGATAATCCCGCCCGGACTCTTCCCAACCGCTTCACCCCCTAAAGTCCCCGATTCACCGGAGCCGCCCATGCATTCGCTAGGGATTCACTACTATCCGCTCACGCTTCCGTTCCTGCTCGTCCTCCTGGGCGGGCTCGTCGCCCTAACTTTCCTCGCCCTCTTGAGGGTGCTGCAATTCGCCTATTCCCAGCTCGGCATCGCGCCGCGATACTTCTTCACCTGGCTTTTTCTTTCCCTCGCCGGGAGCTACGTCAACCTGCCCATCATGCGCTTCGCCCCGGAGCAGATGACGCGCCTGGAGGAAATACCG
The DNA here is from genome assembly GCA_005882235.1 of Betaproteobacteria bacterium. Taxonomy (GTDB): domain Bacteria; phylum Pseudomonadota; class Gammaproteobacteria; order Burkholderiales; family SG8-39; genus VBDM01. The sequence goes on along the minus strand of VBCT01000126.1, from coordinate 890 downwards.
TTCTACGGCGTTCCCTACGTGATCCCCAGCGTGGAAACCTGGCCGGGGACCATCCTCGCGATCAACGTCGGCGGAGCGATCATTCCGATCCTCCTGTCCCTCTTCCTGATCGTGAAGAACAATCTCTACCGCAACGCGGCCTGGGGCGTCGCGTTCGTCTCCCTCGCCTGCTACCTGCTCGCCGAGCCGGTCGCGGGCCTGGGCATCGCGGTCCCCGTCTTCTACCCGCCGGTCATCGCGGCGGTCGTCGCGCTTCTTCTCTCGCGCCGCTTTGCCGCGCCTCTCGCCTACGTCTGCGGGAGCCTCGGCACCCTGATCGGCGCGGACCTGATGAACCTCGGCAACATCCGCGGCCTCGGCGCCCCGGTCATGTCGATCGGCGGCGCGGGAACCTTCGACGGGATATTCGTCACCGCGCTCTTCGCGGTCGTCCTCGCCGGGATCCTCACCCGGCGCAAGCTCGCTCAGTCCGCAAGGCAGCGCCCGTGACGGGCGCCGCTTTCGATGCGCGCCTGCGCGCGCTTTCGCCCGCTCTCCTCAAAGGGCTGAAGCGCGGGATCGAGAAGGAGAGCCTGCGCGTGCGGCCCGACGGCGCGCTCGCCCTCACCTCCCATCCGCCCGCGCTCGGCTCGGCGCTCAAGCACCCGAACATCACCACCGACTTCAGCGAAGCGCTGATCGAGCTGATCACCGGCGTGCACACCGGGGTCGCGGCGTGCCTCGAGGAGATAAAACGCATCCACCAGTTCGTCATGCGCCGGATAGGCGACGAGCTGCTGTGGGGCGCGAGCATGCCCTGCAGCCTGCCCGACGAGAACTCGATCCCGATCGCGCGCTACGGGGAATCGAACGTCGGCCGCGCGAAGACCGTATACCGCATCGGGCTCTCG
>VBCT01000125.1 GCA_005882235.1 Betaproteobacteria bacterium | reverse complement strand
GCCACCTCATCATCCCCGAGATCCTGGTGTTCTCCAAGCGCACCTGGGACACGCTCTCCCGGGCGGATCAGGACCTGCTCAGGAAGGTCGCGCGCGAGGCCCAGACGGAGGAGCGCGGGCTGTGGGACAAGATGGTCGCGGAGTCCACTCAGAAGCTCAAGGCCGCCGGCATGCAGTTCGTCGAGACCGACAAGAAGGCGTTCTACGACGCCACCCGGCCGATCCGCGAGAAGTACGGCTCGAAGCACGTCGCGCTGATAAAGAGAATCGAAGACACGAAATAGGGCGGGGCGCGGGCTCCGTTCGTGCCTTCGGTTCGGGGAGGGGTTACGAGGGAACCGTGAGGTTCCCCCGTTCGTCATGAGAGCACGCTACACGCAGGCGATGGAGAGACTGTACCTCGCTTGCGTCGGGATCTCCGGGCTCGCCCTGGTCGTGATCACGCTGATCATCCCCTACGGGGTGTTCATGCGCTACGCGATGAATTCGGCAGCGAGCTGGCCCGAACCGCTCGCCGTGCTGTTGATGGTGCTGTTCTCGTTCGTCGGCGGCGCCGCGGTATACCGTGCCAACCTGCACATGGCGGTGGTGGCGCTCCTCGAAGCGGTGAACGAAAAAACCCGCAAGGCGATGCTGGCGCTGGTCGACTTGTGCATGCTCGCCACCGCCCTGTTCATGCTCGGCTACGGCGCCCATCTCGTCGCCGTGACCTGGCACCAGGTCATCGCCGAATTTCCCGGCCTGTCAGTCGGAATCACCTACCTGCCCATTCCCGTCGGGGGCCTGATAACGGTGCTCTTCATCGTCGAGCGCCTCTGGTGCGGCGAGCCCCCGCGGACCTCGATCATGTACAGCGACCGGCCGCTGGACCTGGAGTAGCGCGTGGACATCCTCATCCTGCTCGCGGTGTTCACGCTTCTGTGCGCGATCGGAGTCCCGGTCGCGTACTCGCTCGGCCTCTCGGCGCTCGTCGCCGCGTTCTGGATCGACATCCCGCTCGAGGCCGTCATGCTCAAGATCTCCGACGGCGTGGACAATTTTTCGCTGCTCGCCATCCCCTTCTTCGTGCTTGCCGGGGCGATCATGGCCGAAGGCGGCATGGCGCGGCGCCTGGTGAACCTCGCGCGCGTGTTCGTCGGCTGGATCCGCGGGGGCCTCGCGCTCGTCAACATCGTCGCATCGACCCTGTTCGGCTGCATCTCGGGCTCGTCGGTGGCCGACACCGCCTCGATCGGCTCGGTGATGATTCCGGAGATGATCAAGCGCGGCTACCCGCGCGTGTTCGCCACCAACATCACCATCTGCGGCTCGGTGCAGGCGATCGTGCTCCCGCCCTCGCACAACTCCGTCATCTACTCGATCGCGGCGGGCGGCACCATCTCGATCGCGCACCTTTTCATGGCCGGAATATTCCCGGGCCTCCTTTTCGGCCTGTGCCTCGTCGTGCTGGTGCTCGTGATCGCCAAGAAGCGCAACTTCCCCCGGGGCGAGCCGATCTCGCTGCGCGATTCGCTGAAGATCGCGCTCGACTCCATCTGGGGCCTGGTCACCATCGTGATCATCCTCGGAGGCATCCTTTCCGGCATCTTCACCGCCACCGAGTCGGCGGCGGTGGCCTGCATCTACGCGTTCCTCGTGACGATGTTCGTCTACCGCGACTGCAAATGGAGCCAGCTCCCGCACCTCGTCCACCGGACGGTCAAGACGGTGGCGATGGTGATGATGCTGATCGGCTTCTCCGTGGCGTTCGGCTACCTCATGGCGCTGATGCAGCTCCCCGCCAAGGCGACCGCGTTCTTCCTCACGCTGACCGACAACAAGTACGTGATGCTGCTGCTCGTCAACATCCTGCTCCTCGCGCTCGGCACTTTCATGGACCTCGCTCCCATGCTGCTCATCTGCACGCCGATCCTGCTGCCGATGATGATCAAGCTGGGCGTCGACCCCATCCATTTCGGAATGATCATGCTGATCAACCTCGGAATCGGCCTCATCACCCCGCCGGTAGGTCCGACGCTGTTCGTCGGCTGCGCCATCGGCAAGGTGACGATCGAGCAGGTCTCGAAGGAGCTCTGGCCGTTCTACGGCGCGATGTGCATGGCGCTGCTGATCATCACCTACGTGCCGGCGATCTCGCTCTGGCTGCCCAGCCTGATCAAACTTTGATACTCTCGTAACCGCCCATCCATGGAGGAACCCATGCTCGCCACACGCAGGCTCGCTCTCGCCCTCGCCCTCGCACTCGCCGCGCCGTCCGCCGCGCTCGGGCAGCAGAAGCTCAAATTCGCGCACGTGTACGAAACGAGCGAGCCGTACCACAGCGCCGCGCTGTGGGCGGCGGGCGAGATCGCGAAGCGCACCGCCAACCGCTACACCGTCGACGTGTTCCCGGCGTCGTCCCTGGGCAACGAGACACAGATCAACCAGAGCCTGACTCTCGCCACCGTGGACATGATCTACACCGGGCAGCTCTTCGCGGGGCGCAGCCACGGGCCGATCTCGATCGGCGGCGCGCCCTTCATGTTCCGCGACTTCGACCACTGGAGGAAATACGCCGAGTCGTCTCTCTTCCGTTCGCTCTCCGCGGGCTACCAGAAGGCCTCGGGCGGCAACACGGTCGTGGCGATCACCTACTACGGCAACCGCCAGACCACCGCCAACAAGGCGCTGAACCGCCCCGAGGACATGAAGGGACTGAAGATCCGCGTGCCGGATGCGCCGCTGTATACCCTCTTCCCGCGCGCGGTCGGCGCCAACCCCACCCCGATCGCCTTTGCCGAGGTCTACCTCGCGCTGCAGAACGGCACGGTGGAGGCACAGGAGAATCCCCTGCCCACGATAGACGCGAAGAAGTTCTACGAGGTGCAGTCGCACATCAACCTCACCGCGCACATCACCGACGCGCTGCTCACCATCATCGGCGGGCCGCTGTGGAGCAGGCTGTCGGAGCCCGACCGGAAGATCTTCGAGGCCGTCTACAAGGAAGCCGCGGCGCGCGCGACCGGCGAGATCATCGACATCGAGGCGCGCCTCGCCGGAGAGTTCGCCAAGCGCGGGAAGACCGTGGTGAAGGTCGACCGCCGGCCGTTCATGGAAGCGGTGCAGAAGTACTACCAGAGCGGAAAGCTCCCGGACGGAAACGCCCTGCCCTGGCCGCGCGAGACCTACGACCAGCTGCAGGCGATCCGGTAGGCTGCCGGAACCGAATCCTGCGATGAGCGCCGCTCCCGAGCGGGCCGGGGAACACGTCCTCGGCGCGGACGGCCGCTTCCACGTCGCGGACGAGGAAGTCCGTCTCTCGATCTACGGCTGGGAGGACTGGATCGTGCTCGCCGTGTTCTGGGCGCTCGCGATCGTGGTCTTCTACCAGGTCTTCACGCGCTACGTGCTGAACGACGCGGCCGGATGGACCGAGGAGATCGCGCGCTACCTCCTCGTCGCTGTCACCTTCCTCGGCGGCGCGATGGCGGTGCGGCGCGGAACCCACATCCAGGTCGATTTCGTCTACCGTTTCCTGCCGCGCTCAAGCGGCCGTGCGCTCTCCGTCTTCGTCGACGTCGTGCGCGCCGCGTTTTTCGGCTACGGGACCTGGCTCACCTGGCTCCTCCTCGACAAGATCGGGTCGCAGAGAATGGCGATCGTCGAGCTCCCGATCGGCCTCGTGTTCGGCGCCATGCTCATCGGCTTCGCGCTGATGTTCGGCCGCGCTCTGCAGGTGGCCTGGAGAAACTGGCGGCAAGGCTACAGCGTGCTCGAGCGCCCGGATGTCTTCCAGGAGGACGAGGCGTGACCGCCGTGCTGCTCGTCGGTTTCATCGTCCTTATGCTCGCCGGAGTCCCCGTGGCCCTCGCGATGGTGGTCGCGTCGCTCGCCTACGTGATGCTCTCGGGCACGGTCCCCGACTTCGTGGTCATCCACCGCATGTACGGCGGCATAGACTCGTTCCCCTTGCTCGCGGTGCCGTTCTTTATCCTCGCAGGTAATCTGATGAATTCAGCCGGGATCACGAACCGCATCTACAACTTCGCCCTGGCGCTGGTCGGATGGCTGAAGGGCGGACTCGGGCACGTGAACATCGTCGGCTCGATGATCTTCGCCGGCATGTCGGGAACCGCGATCGCCGACGCCGCGGGCCTGGGGACGATCGAGATCAAGGCGATGAATGACCACGGCTATCCGATCGATTTCTCCGTCGGCGTGACCGCCGCCTCGGCGACGCTCGGGCCCATCATCCCGCCTTCGCTGCCCTTCGTCATCTACGGCATGATGGCCGGCGTTTCCATAGGACAGCTCTTTCTCGCCGGCGTGATCCCGGGGATCGTCATGGGCCTCTTTATGATGGCGACCGTGACCTGGTACGCGTACCGGCGCAACTACGGGCGCGACACGGCGTTTTCCTGGTCCACGCTCGGAAGCACCTTCGCCGACGCTTTCCTCGCGCTGATGACCCCGGTGATCCTGCTCGGCGGCATGACCGCCGGCGTGTTCACACCGACCGAGGGCGCGATCATCGCCTCGGCCTACGCGCTCGCCCTGGGGCTCGTCTGGTACCGCACCATCGATATCAAGATGCTCGTCAAGATCTCGATGGACACGATCGAGACGACGGCCACGGTGCTCCTTATCGTCGCAGCTGCGTCGATTTTCGGGTGGCTCCTGACGGTCACGCGCGTGACCGACGCGGTCGCAGCCTGGGTGCTTTCGTTCACCCACACGCCCTGGGTGTTCCTGCTGCTCGCGAACCTCCTGATGCTCTTCATCGGGTGTTTCCTCGAGCCCGTGGCAGCGATCACGCTGCTCGTGCCCATCCTCGTGCCGATCTGCAAGACCCTGGGCATCGACCTCGTTCACTTCGGCCTGGTGATGGTGCTCAATCTCATGATCGGCCTCTTGCACCCGCCGCTCGGCACGGTACTGTTCGTGCTGTCGCGTGCCGCCAGGCTCTCCGTCGAACGCACTACCATGGCGATACTGCCGTGGCTCGTGCCGCTTCTCGCCGCGCTCATCGTGTGCACCTACATCCCCGAGATCGTGCTGTGGCTGCCGCGGCAATTCTTCTAGGATCGCGCCTATGAAAATCGTCATCACCGGAGGCGGCGGGTTTATCGGCTTCAAGCTCGCCAAGGCGCTGCTCGCGCGCGGCACGCTCGCCGCGGAGAAGATCGCGCGTCTCACGCTCATCGATCAGGCCTTTCCCGCCGGTCTTCCCGGGGACCCGCGCCTTACGACGCTCGCCGGCGACATCTCGGACCCGAAGTTCGCCGCGCGCGCGATCGCGCCGGACACGGCGTCCGTGTTCCATCTCGCCGCGGTGGTCTCCGGCGCCGCGGAAGCGGATTTCGATCTCGGCATGCGGGTCAACCTGCAGGGCATGCGCAACG
>VBCT01000146.1 GCA_005882235.1 Betaproteobacteria bacterium | reverse complement strand
CTTCGGGCAGGGCGATCTGCGCCCCCTTGACGGCCACGCGGTAATGACAACCCAGGGCCAGTTCCAGCCCGCCGCCCATGCAGGCGCCACCGATGGCAGCGACGACGGGTTTCTTGGCGCTTTCCAGCACACGGATCACCGTGTTGAGATTGGGTTCTGCGGAGGCCCTGGGCGAGCCGAACTCCCGGATATCCGCCCCGCCTGAGAACGCGCGGGCGCTGCCGATCAATACCACGGCTTTCACGTTGGCATCGGCTTCGGCACGGGTCAGCCCTTCCACGATGTCGCGCCGCAGATCGAAACCCAGCCCGTTGACGGGCGGGTTGTTCATCGTGATCACGGCGACCGCGCCGCGCAGCTCGTAGGTTGTTGTGCTCATGCAATCTCCCTCATTTCCACGGTCACGACGATTATCCCATTCGGCGCAATTTTCCATTTGTGCAGGCAGTCTTTCCTGTAGGTGGTTCCTGACAACCCTTGCCTGACATGAGCATCGGGTATTACCCGATGACAACCATCAGGTTTCCCCCGATGGACACTCTCGCCCTAGTTCCATAGGCTCAGTGCGCTTCACCTTTCATCCCGCCAGGGCAGTCACCAAAAGAGAAATAAGGTGCCGATATTTTTGAGGGAAGGAGACTTTGTTTGGAACAAGCGCAACTAGAAGCACCGCCCGACGTGACTCACCACGATGTGCATCAGGTCGTCGAGCTGATCATCGACAACGTCAACCAGCTCAAGGACACCCAGGGACTGAAGGCGCCCGCACAACTCGATTCCGCGACGACTCTCTTCGGCGGCGACGGTTTCCTCGACTCGATGGCGCTCGTAACGCTGGTCGTCGCAGTCGAGCAGGCGATCGAGGAAAAGTTCGGCACGAACGTGAGCCTCGCAGACCCGGGCGCCATGTCCCAGGAACACAGCCCGTATCGCACGATCGGCGCCTTGGCGGACTATGCGCTCCAGCGGCTGCGGGCCGGTTGATCCGCGTTCGGCAGGCGTATGGACGCGCCGGTCACGCTCATCACCGGAACACGGATCGGCATCGGCAGGCACCTGGCCGAGCACTACCTCCGGCTCGGCCATCGGGTAGTGGGTTGCAGCCGCGCCCCTGTCGACTGGACTCGCGAGGGTTACAAGCATTGTGGAACCGACGTGGCCGACGAAAAGGGCGTCAAAGCCATGTTTTCCGAGATTCGCCGGTCGTATGGACGCCTTGACCACCTGATCAACAATGCCGGCATCGCCTCCATGAATCACTCGCTGCTCACGCCGACGTCGACGGTGAGCGCAATCCTTGCGACCAACGTGGTCGGAACGTTCCTCCTTTCGCGCGAGGCGGCGAAGCTGATGAAACGCAAAGGGTACGGACGCATCGTGAATTTCTCCTCGGTGGCCGTGCCCCTCAAGCTGGCGGGCGAGGCGGCCTATGTAGCCTCGAAATCCGCCGTCGTCGCGTTGACTCATGTCTTGGCGCGAGAGCTCGCCGAGTTCGGAATCACCGTGAATTGCGTCGGTCCGGGGCCTCTGGCCACGAATCTGATTCGCTCCGTTCCAAAACAGACGATCGATCGGCTCCTCGCGCAACAGGCGATACCGCGGATGGGGACGTTCGACGATATCGCCAACACCGTCGACTTCTTCCTGAGGCCGGAGAGCGGGTTCGTCACCGGCCAGACCATTTACCTGGGGGGTGTCTGATCCATGCATTCCCTCGAGAACCTCATGAACGTGCTTCGCGCCAATCCTGAGAAGGAGGCGGTGATCTGGCAAGCCCGCGCCTACCGCTACGCCTGGCTCTACGATGCGGTTTCCCGCTGGGGCGTTTTTTTGGAGAAGCAAGGGGTGAAACCGGGCAGCGTGGTCAGTGTCGAAGCCGATTTTTCGCCCAACGCCATCGGTTTGCTGCTCGCCCTGATCCGGCGGTCGTGCATCGTGGTTCCGCTCACCGCCTCGGTAGAGGTCAAGAAGAGCGAGTTCAGGGAAATCGCCCAGGTGGAGACCGTCATCGGCCTCGCCGACGGCGAGATTTCGCAGATCCGACGCACGGGCGCCCGTGTCGAGCACGAACTGCTCCTGCGCCTTCGGCTGGAACAGCACCCCGGCCTGATATTGTTTTCCTCAGGCTCGACGGGCAAGAGCAAGGCGGTGGTGCACGATCTGGTGCCTCTGCTGGAAAAATTCACCCTCCCGCGCAAGACGCTGCGGACCATTACGTTTCTGCTGTTCGACCACATCGGCGGGATCAACACCCTGCTCTACAGCCTTTCGAATGCGGGCTGCGTCGTCACGGTGCAGGAACGCCTGCCGGACGCGGTCTGCGCCGAGATCGAAAGGCACAAGGTGCAACTCCTGCCGACCTCGCCCACCTTCCTCAATCTCCTGCTGGTGAGCGAGGCGTACCGGCGTCACGACCTCTCCAGCCTGGAACTGGTGACCTACGGAACCGAGGTCATGCCGGAGAGCACGCTGAAGCGCTTTCACGAGCTGTTTCCAAAGGTCCGGCTGTTGCAGACATACGGCCTGTCCGAGGTCGGCATCCTGCGCTCGACCTCGAGGTCCAGCGACTCGCTGTGGGTCAAGGTCGGCGGTGACGGCTTCCAGACCCGGGTGGTCGACGGGATGCTCGAGATCAAGGCAAAGTCCGCGATGCTCGGCTACCTCAATGCGGCCAGCCCGTTTACCGCCGACGGCTGGTTCAAGACCGGCGATGTCGTCGAGGTCGACGGCGAATACTTCCGGATATTGGGGAGGAAATCGGAGCTCATCAACGTCGGGGGCGAGAAGGTTTATCCGGTCGAGGTGGAGAGCGTGCTTCAGGCGATGGAGGGCGTGGAAGACGCATCGGTGAAAGGCGAGAGCAACCCGATCACGGGTCAGATCGTCGCCGCCCGAGTGAAGCTGCGCACGAACGAAACCGTTTCCGAGTTTCGAAACCGGATGTTTGCATACTGCCGCGAGAGACTGCCGCGCTTCAAGATTCCCCAAAAGGTGTTTCTCGTGTCAGAAGAGATCCATGGAGACCGCTTCAAGAAATTGAGATAGCGAATCGGCGTGGCCGCGAGGCTCGCAATGCCAATCAGCGAGGAAATCATGTCAAGCGTGCGTTCGGCCGTAGGTGGAATAATCCAGCAGCCTCCCGGCGGCATGTCCGCCGCAGATTCGGGCCGTGCGGCAGTCGGCTTCTCGGCAAAGCGCTTTCTCGCCGCGCTCGCTGCGGTCGTCGGCGCGGGGGTCTTGTCGATCGCAGGAGCGAACTACTTCCTCGATCCGCTCCACTTCAGCGCTCCCGGCATTAGACAGGTCGCGGCCGTGCTGCTCTCCGGGAAGAACTACGCCGTGTTCGACGCGAACATGGACTTTCGCGGGCTGCGGCGCGAGGCGATTGCGCAGATGACCCGGACGCCGGACGTCATCGTGTTCGGAGGCAGCCGTTTCGAGCTGGCGACACCGGATCTTTTTCCCGGGAAGAGCTTCTATAACGCGTTCGTCCACAACGACGTGTTCGAGGACCTCGTCGCCTTCTCCGGGCTGCTCCATGAGCACAAGCGCCTGCCGAGAAACCTCGTGCTGACCGTCCGTTTCAAGACCTTCCTGCCGATCGACCCGGTGCTGCGCGAGACCGACGAGTTCAAGCTCTTCTGGTCAGAGTACCGGTCGATGGCGGACCGTCTCGGCATCGAAAAGGAGTCCTTGCTCGACGTCGTTCCGCTCGGCTATTGGTCGCATCTGCTGTCCGTGGACAACATCCTGAGGCACGTCTCGTACCGGCTCGCCGGAAAACGGCAAGGTCCCGTCGACGCGGCGGCCATGGACGATATGGACGTCATTCATGCGGACGGTTCGATGGCCTTCTCGAAGGAGCACAGCGCCTCGTTCCGCACGATTCTCTTGTCGCGCGGCGTCACCAACATGTTTTCCAGCGCGGACACCATAGACCAGGATTCCGAACAGCGCGCGGCCAAGATGAGCAAGCGGGCCAGGTGGCCGGTCGATCCGAAGCGCCTCGAGGGACTCGGCGTTCTTCTCGCGTTCCTCAAGAAGGAAGGCACTCATGTCACGATTGCCATCACGCCGTTCCACCCGGCGTACTGGAAAGGCAGCATGGGCTCGCCTTACGGGAACAGCCTCGTCTCGATGGAAGAGCGCGTTCGCGCAATCGCGGCGAACCAGGGGGCCACGGTCGTCGGCAGCCTGGATCCGGACCGCGTCGGATGCCAGGCATCGAATATGAGGGACTTCATTCATCCGGACGAAGTCTGCTTGAAAAAAGTCTTCAAGGACATCCCGCTCAAGGACTGAGGTCGACGCGGCACCATCACATGGAAACAGGAGCGCCCCGCTGGGTCGAGCAAGACGAACTGAACCGCGACCCCGCCATGCAGGACTTCGTGCAATCTCTGGTGGCGCGGTTCGGCAGGGAGCTGAGCGTGGCCGTCGCCCGCTCGAGCTTGGCGCCGCACTTGTTCGTCCCCCGGGACGCAAGGGGCGTCTTTTTCGTCAACCGTCGCCCAAGCACCGTGTTCGCGTTCGCCTACGCGGGCCCCGACGAGCGCTTCGCCGATGCCGCGGGCGACTTGTTCGAATATGCCGCGCAGGCGAAACGGGTCGCCAATATTCTCGAAGAGGAGCCCAAGGCCAGGGAACTTGCGGCTCTGGGCTATACCGCAACACCGTTCGGCGTCATGCAGAAGCTGCCCCGTCTGGCCGGGTTCTCGCTGGAGGGGACCAAGATGCGCCGCCTACGCTATCAGATCGGTCATTACGAAAAGCGCGGGCAATGCGAGACCCGTGAATACCGGGCCGGCAGCGATCCGGCAACCGACCGCGCGGTGGCCGGTCTGGTGGACGAATGGAAGCGGAGCAAGAAGCAGATAGGCCCGTACGTGGAGCACTTCAAAAGCCGCATCGCAAACGGGGAGCTGCCCGGTCACTGCCGCCTGTTCCTCACCTACCGCGACCGGCAGCTCGACAGCGCCATTGTGATCAGCCGGCTCCCGGCGGCGGACGGCTACCTGATGGATCTCGAGTTCTACGGGGCGGACATGCCGCTGGGAGGGCTGGAATTCGCCATTTCCCGCATCCAGGAGACCCTGGCCAAAGAGGGTGTGGGCTCCTTCAGCCTGGGGGCCACCTTCGGGACTCAAATGGAAACCTGTGCGGAAGAGGATCCCCGGGTGGGGAAGATGCTGCGCGGCTTGCACGCCTCCGGCATTTTCAACAACGATGGAAATTTTCAGTTCAAGAACAAGTTCCGGCCCGAGAACACCCGTCTTTACGTCAGCCGGGCGCGAGAGGCCCCGTCGGCGTCGTTCACCGACGTGCTGATGATTTTTGCCGACCCGGAAAACCGCCGGCAAAACCGTCAGGAAACACCGCCGACCGCGGCGACGACGCCGGCAGCCCCGGCGCTGCCGGCGTCCTGAAAGCCATGCTCCACGCCGACAAGGAACGCACGCGCGCACCCTACCGGGACGATGCCGTTTACAGGGCTGCATATAGAGTGTCTGAAGGCCTCCTCGCCGATCATGTCATCGGCGGGCGGTCCATTCTTCCCGGCGCCAGCATGGTCGATCTGGCGCTCGCGGCGGCACAGGCACGGCAGCGGCCGTGCCTCGCACTCAGGGATGTGTTGATCTGCCGGCCGGGCGTGGCGCGCGAACAACTGGAAGTCGAGGTGAGATGGGGAAATTCCTCTTTCACCATCCACGAGGGCAGGAACTTGTTGTGCATCGGACGATTGGAGGAACGCGAGAGCGCGCCAAAAGCAAACATCCTGATGTTCGACGTTGCTGCGCGCGGCGACCCGGTCGAACCTCGGGTGTTGTACGCGGACCTCGAACGGCTTGGCTACCGCTACGGTCCGAGCCTGCAGGTGATTCGCTCCGTGCTCAAGTTGGCGGACGGCATGTTGTTCAACTTGTCCGCGGGAAATCATCGGGACTGCCGCAGCGAGAGCATGAACCCGGCCCTCCTGGATGGCGCAATCCAGGCGGTCTTCTGCCTGCTGCAGCATTCGGATAAACCGATTCGACCCGGCGGTTTGCTGGTGCCCACGGGCATCCGCCGTCTTTCGATCCATGGCAGCGTCCAGGGGACGTGCTTCGTCCAGGTCGGAGAGTCCGCTCTGACGCGCCAGGCGGATGACGTCCTCGCCGATCTCCAGATCCGAAACGAACGCGGTCGACCCCTGCTGCGAATCGAGGGATTGCTGCTGAAATACGTTCCGCGCGCCTTCCTCGACAAATTTGACGGACCGGTTCCCGCCGAGCCGTCTTGAGACCGGATCGGGAAAATCAGCGAGAAATCGGAGAGCAGCCGTGTTGTTTTCTTCATTGACTTTCGTCCTGGCGTTCCTGCCGTTGACGCTGGCCGCGGTGTTGCTGGGCAGACGGCTCTACGGTTCTTCCGGAGCGCGATTCGCCCTCACCGCGGCTTCTCTCTTGTTCTACGGCCTCTGGGGATGGAAACTGCTTCCGGTCTTGATCCTCGTGGCCGGCCTGAACTACCGGGTCTCGTACTCGATCTTTCGCGGCACCGCCAGGTCCAGAAGACGCTGGCTCGCCTTCGGCATCGCCGCCAACCTGGTCGTACTGATCGCGTTCAAGTACACGAATTTTCTGATCGACAATGTCAATGCGGTCACAGGGCTTGCGGTCCCGTTTGCCGAGATCGCATTTCCGATCGGCATCTCGTTCTTCACTTTTCAGCAGATCGCTTATCTGGTCGCCGTGGCGAACGATATGGAGCCGCCGGAAAGCTTCTGGGAATACCTGCTCTTCGTGTCGTGCTTCGCGTACGTCACCGCCGGCCCGATCGTGGGGGCACGCGAATTCTTTTCGCAAAGAGACCAGATCGGCAGGCTCACCCCCTCCCGCTTCGCGGTGGGCATCACGGTGTTTTCGATCGGGTTGCTCAAGAAAGTCATCATCGCGGAAAGCTTTGCCCCGTACGCCAACCACCTCTTCGAGCAAGCACAGAGGAACGGCGCGGTCGGCACTTGGGACGCCTGGCTGGGATCATGGTCCTATTTTTTGCAGCTCTATTTCGACTTCTCGGGTTACTCGGAGATGGCGCTCGGCCTGGGCGTGCTCCTCGGGCTGCGCCTTCCTCTGAATTTCAATTCCCCGTTGCGGGCGACGAGCGCCATCGAATTCTGGCAGCGATGGCACATGACATTGACCCGATTCCTCACCGGTTACCTGTTCATGCCGCTTTCCGTGAGGCAGGCCCGCTACGTGGCTACCCGAAAGACGGGGCGCGTGATCGGTTTCGTTCGAGTCTACGCGATGCCGGTCATGGTGACCTTTGTTCTGGCCGGGCTCTGGCACGGATCGAACTGGACTTTCGCGGTGTTCGGGGCCTGGTGGGGCATCGCTCTCGTCATCAACCACGCCTGGCGTCAAGCTCGCCTGGTCAGGTTGCCCGTCTGGCTCGCTTGGGTGTTCACCATGCTGGGGGCTCTGATAGGCATGGTGATGTTTCGTTCCCCGGATCTTCACACCTGCGCTACAGTGCTCGCGTCCATGGCCGGGCTGGGTGCGGCGATGGTCCCGTCACAGCTCGTGCTTGCGAAAACGCTCGCGATGATCCTGCTCGTGACGGTAGCCTGCCTGGTTGCGCCCAATACGCCGCAGGTCATGGACGGCTGGAATATCAGCGCCGATTCGGTGCAAAAAACAAGCAGCACCCTGAGCTGGCGATGGAAACTCGACGCTCGGGGTCTCGCTTTTACCGCATTGATCATCATCGCCCTGGTAATCGCGGGCGAACAGACCTCGCCGTTTCTTTACTACCAGTTCTGATCGCCGACGCGCTTACTGGGGCGGGACGATGATTGGCAAGATGCTCACGATCTGCCAGCCTTCGGGTTTCTTGACCATCACGAGGTTGATGTAGAGACGGGTCTTGGAGGGGTCGACGCCCGGATCTCCGACGGTGAGTTGCGTCGGCGCGTAGACCTGCGCCACGCGCCTGCTGACCGAGATGATTCGCAGCTCTTTCCTTTCGACGTCGATGCGCCAAGTGCCCTTGTAGCGTTCCTCGAGGCTCTTGAGCGCGGCCTCCCGGCCCCAGACAGGTTTGCCTCGGCTGATCCAGAGGAGATCCGGGGAGTCCGCCAAAAGGCCTCGCATTGACTTCAAATCATGCGCGTTCTGGACTGCTATGTATTTGTCGAAGACGGCGCGAACTTCGTCTTCCATGGTCGCAGCCTGAGCCGGCGTCCCAATCGCCGCCAGCACAGCGAGAAAAATGAAGCGCTTTACCATTCCCTCCTCCAAGACTGCTTACCCATTCTGAGTGGGCCCGCCTGGATTCGAACCAGGGACCAAAGGATTATGAGTCCTCTGCTCTAACCAGCTGAGCTACAGGCCCGCCGAACCATCTCGCCATTTTCTACGAGCGCTTATTATGTGACCGAGCGTTCAGCGGCGCGCAGCGTCCGCTGCAACGCGAGCGGATATTGCGGCGCCGAAGGCGTCCGCAATATCAATTGTTGTCCAGGAAACTCTTCAGCCGCTCCGAGCGCGACGGGTGGCGAAGCTTGCGCAACGCCTTCGCCTCGATCTGCCTGATGCGTTCGCGGGTGACATCGAACTGCTTGCCGACCTCCTCCAGGGTGTGGTCGGTGTTCATTTCGATGCCGAAGCGCATGCGCAGCACTTTGGCTTCCCGCGGCGTGAGCGAGTCCAGAACGTCCTTGGTGACCTCACGCAGAGATGCGTACATCGCCGCATCGTTCGGCGCGAGCGTCGCCTGGTCCTCGATGAAGTCCCCCAGGTGCGAATCGTCGTCGTCGCCGATCGGCGTCTCCATCGAGATCGGCTCCTTCGAGATCTTGAGAATCTTGCGGATCTTGTCCTCGGGCATCTCCATCTTCTGCGCGAGCGTCGCGGGATCCGGTTCCTGCCCTGTCTCCTGAAGGATCTGACGGGAGATCCGGTTCATCTTGTTGATGGTCTCGATCATGTGCACCGGAATGCGGATGGTTCGTGCCTGGTCGGCGATCGAGCGCGTGATCGCCTGCCGGATCCACCAAGTGGCGTAAGTCGAGAACTTGTAGCCTCGGCGGTATTCGAATTTGTCCACCGCCTTCATCAGGCCGATGTTCCCCTCCTGGATGAGGTCGAGGAACTGCAGGCCGCGGTTGGTATACTTCTTCGCGATCGAGATCACCAAGCGCAGGTTCGCTTCCGTCATTTCGCGCTTCGCCCGGCGCGCCTTCGCCTCGCCCGTGGACATCTGCTTGTTGATGTCCTTGAGGTCTTTCAGGGGAATGCCGATCCGCTTCTGGATCGTGAGCAGCTTCTGCTGTTGCTCGAGGATGTTCGGCTCGAAGCGCAAGAGCAGGTTGCTCCACGGCCTTCCCGCTGCGATCTCGTTCTTTACCCAGCGCATGTTGGTCTCGCTGCCGGGGAACTCCTTGATGAAGTGGGGCCGCAACATGCCGCCCTTGTTCACGCACAGGTTCATGATCTCGCGTTCGTGGCTGCGCACCTCGTCCACCATCCCGCGCAGGCTGTCGCACAATTTCTCGATGATGCGCGCGGTGAAACGGATGTTCATCAGCTCGTTGCCGATATGGTCGCGCACCCTGATGTATTCCTTGCTGCGGTGGCCGTGGTCGACCAGGGCCCGCTTCATCTTTTCGTAGAGGCGGTGGATCTTGGCAAAGCGCGCAAGCGCGTCTTCCTTCAGCTGCAGCAGGGTGGCCGAAATCGCGGCGCTGTCGTCCTCGCCCTCCGTCTCTTCCTCTTCCTCGGGCTCGACGTCGTCGGCGAGCTCCTGGATCGGCTCGTCTTTCGCATTCGGATCGATCAGACCGTCGACCAGTTCGTCGATGCGCATTTCGTCGCGGGCGACCTTGCCGGCAAGATCGATGATTTCGGCGATGGTCGTCGGGCAGGCCGAGATCGCCTGAATCATGTGCTTCAGACCGTCCTCGATTCTCTTTGCGATCTCGATCTCACCTTCGCGCGTGAGGAGCTCGACCGATCCCATTTCGCGCATGTACATGCGCACCGGATCGGTGGTGCGGCCGAACTCGGGGTCGACCGTCGAGAGCGCTGCTTCGGCCTCCTCCTCCGCGTCTTCGTCCGGCACGCCGGCCGGCGCGGTCTCGGAAATGAGCAGCGTGTCCGCATCCGGGGCCTCGTCGTAGACCTGGATGCCCATGTCGTTGAACGTCGAGATGATGGACTCGATCTGCTCGGCGTCCACCATGTCGTCGGGCAGGTGGTCGTTGATCTCGGCGTAAGTGAGGAAGCCGCGCTCTTTTCCAAGCTTGATGAGGTTCTTCAGGCGAGTCCGGCGAGCTTCGGCGTCCTCGGGCCGGGCCTCAGCGCGCAACAGCAGCGCGCGCTCGGCGTCGCCGTTGCGGCGCGGCCGGCCGGCCCTGCGCAGTTTGAGGAGCTCCTGTGCCTGAAGTTTGAGCTGGGCCTTGAGCTCCTTTTCCTTCTGCTTGGCAAGGAGTGCCGCTTCCTTCGCTTTTGCCTTCTCCAGCGCGGCGAGTTCCTTGGCTTTCGCCTTCTCACGCGCGGCGAGCTCTTTCGCCTTGGCTTTTTCGCGCGCGATGCGCTCGCGCTCCCGCCGTTTTTCTCTGGCAGCCTTGAGGCGCAATCTTTCCTTTGCGATCCGCTCGCGCTTCCTTTGCAGCTCTATCGCCTTGCGCGCGCGTTGCCTCTCCTTCGCAGCCTTGAGGCGCGCACGCTCCTTCTCCTTTGCGGCTTTCGCCCGCGCCGCATTCACGGCATTGCGGGCCCTGTCCTTCTCCCGCGCCGCCTTCGCTCGCTCCGCTTCGTTCAATTTCTTCCGGCGAAGCCTTTCTCTTTCCTTGGCAGCCTTGGCGCGCGCGAGATCCAGCGCTTTGCGCGCGCGCAGGCGCTCTTTCTGCGCCCGCAGCCGCTGCGCAGCCTTCGCTTTCTGCGCCTTGAGCCTTGCCAGGGCTTTTGCGCGCGCTTTTAGGTTAAGCTTATGATTCGCCACGATTTCCTTACCCTCATGGTGTCGAACGGGAACCTGAAATTATAGCATTATTTGATGGACTCGCCGGGACCTGATTGCGTTCCCGGAGCAGGCGAAGCATTTCGGTTTCTTCTTCCGGTGAGCGGTCCTGCTTCACCCTCAGAGCCTCGAACCGCTGCTTGCGCCGCTTGTCCCGCAAGCGCTCAAGAGCTCCGCGGAAATCGACCTCCATGTGCTCGGTTTCGAGCTTCGTATCCAGGAGAGCGGCTTGACCCGATTCGAGCAGGTTGCGGAATTCAGTTCCCTGGAAATGGTCGACGACAATATTCCCTTCGACTTCCGGGTTTTCGCGGCAGAATTCGGTAACGGCGACCAGAGCGCGCGCTTCAAGGGAACCTTGGTCCAGGAGTTCCGCGGAAAGTTCCCTTGCGAGCGCCGGGTTGGAAATCAGGCATTGCAGCAGATTTCGGACCAACCTCAGCTCCGGTGCTTGCGCCCCGCGGTCCAACCCGGAAGGCCGGGCAGCGAGTCTGGTATGGGTGAGTTCCTCGGTGAGTTGCGCAGCGTGACCTTGGTCCAAGTATCCCGTAGCCGCGATCATCTGAATAAGTTGCCGCTGTAACGTCCGAGCTGAGATCTGCTTGAGCAGGGGTTTCGCTTCGTGCACAAGCTGCGCGCGTCCCTCGTACGTTTTCAGTTCAACACGCCCCATCAGCTCCTCTACAAAGAACTCCGACAGCGGCCGGGTCGTCTCCAGCATCTTCTCGAACGCTTCCTTGCCTTTTTCCCGCACATAACTGTCGGGGTCGTGTTCAGGCGGCAGGAAAAGAAACCGCATTGCCTTGTTATCGGCGAGATGCGGTAGGCTTACTTCGAGCGCGTGCCAGGCCGCCTTGCGCCCCGCCGCGTCGCCGTCGAAGCAGAAAACGACTTCGTCCGTCTGGCGCAGAAGCTTCTGGACGTGTGTGGCCGAGGTGGCCGTTCCGAGCGTCGCGACCGCATATTCGACCCCGTGCTGCGCGAGCGCCACCACGTCCATATAGCCTTCGACCACGATCACCCGGCCTGCCGCGCGGATTGCCGACCTCGCCTGGGCAAGACCGTAGAGCTCGCGTCCCTTCTCGAAGAGCGGGGTCTCCGGGGAGTTGAGGTACTTCGGCTCCCCTTCGCCCAGCACGCGGCCGCCGAAAGCGATCACCGACCCGCGTTGATCGAGAATGGGGAAAATGATACGGTCGCGAAACCGGTCGTAGCGCCGTCCTCCGCCCTCTGGATCGATCACGAGGCCCACATCTTTCAGCGCTTTATCAGCATAACTCGGAAAAACACTCTCCAGGTTCTGCCAGCCATCGGGCGCATAGCCGATTCCGAAGCGCGCCGCGATCTTGCCGGTCAAGCCGCGGCCCTTGAGGTATTCGATGGCGCGCGGCGTTCCCTTCAACTGCTCGCGATAGTAGTTGCCGGCGCGCTCCATGATCTCGTACAGATCCGGCCCGCCTTCGGGTTTCTTGGTACGCGGTTCAAACTCCGGCATTTTCATGCCGACCGATTCGGCGAGATCCCTCACCGCTTCGACATAGCCAAGGCCCTGGTACTCGATGAGGAAGGAGATCGCGTTTCCGTGAGCACCGCAACCGAAGCAGTGATAGAACTGCTTGGTCGGGCTGACGGTAAACGAAGGCGTCTTCTCGGTGTGGAACGGGCAGCACGCGAGATAGTTCGCTCCGCCCTTCTTCAGGGGGACGTAGCGTTCGATCACGCCGACGATATCGACGCGATGGAGCAATTCTTGCTTGAAGGAATCCGGTATCACGGCCGGAATGCGCTCTGATGGAGCGCCGCGCCAGCAAGCGCGCCTCGATGAATGGGCCGCCGGGGCCCCTGCCTACTCACCATCTTTCCTTTATAGGCGAAATTTTCCGAAGCGCAAGCTGCAAGCTTAAGATCCCTCTCAGCCGGCAAGCTTCGATTTCACCAGCGACGATACTTTTCCCATGTCGGCGCGCCCCGCGAGCTTGCCTTTCAATGCCCCCATGACTTTGCCCATGTCGGACGCGCCTCTAGCGCCTGTCTGCGCGATTGCTGCGGAGACCTCCTGCGCGATCTCGGCGTCCGTCAGTTGCTTAGGCAGGTAGCCCGAGAGAAGATTCAGCTCGAAGGTTTCGCCGTCGACGAGGTCCTTGCGGTTGGCCGCCTGGAACTGGGTGATGGAGTCGCGGCGTTGCTTGATCATCTTCTCGATCACCGCTACGACCTCGGCATCCGAAAGCTCCTTTCTCTCGTCCACTTCGCGCTGCTTGATCGCGGCGAGCAACAGGCGTATCGCCGACAGCCGCTGCGCCTCTCTCGCTTTCATGGCGGCCTTCATGTCTTCGCTGATGCTTGCCTTTAGCGACATGCGCTCGGTTTCCTCGAAGGTCGGGATCCTCAAAATGAAGCGGCGCGACGAGCGGCTGTGTCCACTCCATCGCGCCGGGTCGGTCCGGCGGCAGCGCGCCGGCCCGCTCAATAGAGCTTCGGCGGCAGCGTCTGGCTGCGCAGGCGCTTGTAATGCCGCTTGACCGCAGCGGCGAGCTTTCGCTTGCGGTAGGCAGTCGGCTTTTCGTAGAACTCGCGGGCGCGCAGTTCGGTGAGAAGCCCGGTCTTTTCCACGGTCCGCTTGAAACGGCGCAATGCCACCTCGAAGGGCTCGTTTTCCTTGACGCGTACTGTCGGCATGCGGGCTTGATCCTAGGGCAATGTTGCAGCAAGGGTGCGAATTCTAGACTTTTTTTGGCCGAAACGCCAGCAACTTGCGTGCCCTATCCGCCAAGCTTTCCGGTCAATCCCAAGATGCGCAATTCCTGTCCAACAGTTGCCGCGCGCAGATCGACTTCTGTCAGGCGTGCGTCCAAGCGCGAACGTGCCGCGTCGATCAATTCCAGCAGGGAACCGCGACCAAGTCGGTAAGCGTCCTCGGCCATCTGTTTGAGCGCGGGGATGCGCTCGCCGACATTTTGCCGAAACCGTTCAAGGGCGGCTCGGCGCTGAGCGAGTGCATCCACCAAGCGCCGCAGCTCCACGTCAGCCTCCGATTCGATCGCCTCACGACGTCTCTGCGCCGCGCGAAAATCCGCCGCGGCCTTGGCAATCAAGCCGCGCCGAGCGTCGGACAGCGGAATCTCGGTGGACAAGCCGAAAAAATTTGCGGCACCGAACGGATCGCCGGTCCAGGTCCTGCCCAGACTGAGCACTGGTACCGGCCAGCGTTCGCGCTCGGTGCGTTTGAGCGCTGCCTGCGCCGCTTCCTCCTCGCGACGCGCCGCGATGATTTGCGGATTACTTGATACCAGGGACTCGCGCCACTCGGCGACGCTGGTCGACAGTCCGGCGGGTGTAGGGGTGCCGCTCGCGGTAGGCCGCCAACCCGACGCCCCAAGCAGCGCCGCCAACCCGGCCGATTTGTCGGAGAGCTCGGCACGCGCATCAGCGAGCCGTGCATTCATCCCGGCAAGTTCGACTTCAACCCGCGTGAGGTCATAGCGGCTTGCCGCGCCGCTCTCCAGACGCCCGGAGACGATCGTAACGACACGCTTTATTTCGGCGACCGACTCGTCAAGCATCGAAGCTTTTTCCTGAGCAGCCTGAAGCCCGATAAACAGGTCGGCCGCACGCAGCGCGAGCTCGTTTCCGGCCAGCCCGACGCGAGCGCGTGCTGCCAGCAATCCCTGCTCGGCGGCTTCGATCCGCGCGCCGCGCTGACCGCCGATCAACAGCGGCAAATCTACAGTCGTCTGCTGCTGCTGGCTGCCATCGAACAGGGTTCTCGCTCCACCCGATGGAGTGAAACGCCCATAGGAGACCGTGGGATTGGGCAGCGCCCCGGCGGTGATTCGTTCCGCCTCGGCCGTGTCGATTGCCGTTTGCTCAACAGCGAGCCTGGGACTGCGCTCCGCCACCAGACGCAGCAGGATCGGCAGCGTCAGGCGTTCGGGAAGCGCCGACGCCGGTTCCTGTGCCCGGATGGATGCTGCCGACATCGCCGAGACAGCCAAAAGTATCGCGATCCTGCTCATGGCCGGACCTCTAATAGTTCGTCCTCTTCCTCCGGCTTCGTCAAACGCCGCGGGGTGATGTAGCTGTAAATTATCGGCAGCAACCACAGCGCGATCGCGAGCGTGGTCAGCATCCCGCCCACAACCACCAGAGCGAAGGGCCGCTGCGTCTCGCTGCCCACTCCGGAACCCAACGCCATCGGTAGCAGCCCGACGAGGGCGAGCATTGATGCCATGAGTACCGGTCGCAGCCGCTCGCTCGAGCCTTCGATCAATGCCGGCCATAGCTCCTCACCGCTTCGCCGCCGTGCTTCCGCTGCGCTCAGCACCAAGAGGCCCATCAGCGACACCTGACCGAGCAGCGCGATGAAACCCACCGCCGCGCTCACCGACAGAGGCACCCCGGCCGCCAGCAGCGCAAAGGCGCCTCCGGTCAAGGCGAACGGGACGGTCAGCAGGATGGCGAGAGCGCTGCGTCCCGAATTCATCGCCGCATACAGGAGGCCGAGCACAGCGAGCACTGCCAGCGGAACCACGATCTTGAGCCGGGAGAGCGCGCGCTGCTGGTTTTCGAACTCACCGCCCCAGACGAAGTAATATCCCTCGGGCGCCGGCACGCTGCGCTTTACGGTCGCGATGGCGTCCTTGACCACCGATCCCATGTCTCGTCCCTCGATGTTGAACTTCAAGGCGAGGTAGCGGCTGTTGCCTTCCCGGTTGATCGACGCCACGCCGTTGGCGACCTGGATCGTGGCGAGATCGCGTAGAGGCACGCGCGCGCCGGACGCGGCGGTGAGTGTGACCGCGCCTACCCTTTCGGTGTCGTCGCGGATCTCGAGCGGCAGCATCAGCCGCACCGGCACCGGGCGCTCTCCCTCCCACATCGTAGTCGTGACGCGCCCGGCCAAGGCGGTTTCCAGAGTGCGCTGCGGCGTCGAAGCGTCCCGGTAGAGATCGAGATCGACGATGCCCTGCAATGCCTTGAGCGCCTCCTTGGCCTGTTCCAAGGTAGTCCGCATTCGCGTCAGATCGGGACCGAAAACCTTCAGCACCACCTTGCCGCGCACGCCGCTGACCGCTTCCTCGACGTTGTCCTTCATCGGTTGCGAGAAGTTGTAGCGCACACCCGGGATTTCGGTCAAAGACTCCCGCATTTCGTCTACCAGGCGCATTTTGTCGTAGCCCGGGCGCCATTCGCGCACCGGCTTCAGGCGTATGAAGGTTTCGCTCATGTTGACGCCTTCGTTGTCGGTCCCGTCCTCGGGTCGGCCCTGCTCGCTCAGGGTTTTGCTTACCTCGGGGAACGCGAGGATCCGCCGCCGCACCTCGAGAAGAATATCCTGCCCTTTTTCCAAAGCGATGCTCGGCGGCATCTCGACGAACAACTGTATGTCGCCTTCATCCAGCTCTGGCAGGAACTCGGTGCCGAGACGCGTGAGCGTCAGCACCGCCAGCGCCGGCAGGACAAATGCCG
>VBCT01000124.1 GCA_005882235.1 Betaproteobacteria bacterium | reverse complement strand
CGCCGGTCCCGTGGGCGAGGCGCTGATCATGACGGCGCTCGGACTGGCGGTGGCCGTGCCGGCAGTGCTTGGCTACAATTGGCTGGTCCGTCGCAACAGGGTGGCGATGGAGCTCATCCGGCACTTCGGCGGAGGGGTCCACATGTCGCTGCTCGGCCGCGGCGGCCGCACGCGCGCGGACTCCGAATCATGAGCATGACGGTAGGCAGCCCGGACGCAGAAGACGATCTCGTCTCGGATATCAACACGACCCCGCTCGTCGACGTGATGGTCGAGCTGCCGAAGGAAAGAAACCAGCCGACGCAGACCAAGCCCGAGAACATCGTCATCGCAGTCAACAAGGACGGCGACGTGTTCTGGAACAACCAGCTCGTCGCGGAGGAACGGATGCTGCTGAACAAGCTGAGGGAAGTCGCGGTACGCCAGCCCCAGCCGGAAATCCACATTCGCGGCGACAAGGAGGCGCGCTACGAATCCATCGGCAGGGTGGTGTTCGCGTGCCAGCGCATCGGGATCCTGAAGATCGGTTTCATCACGGAGCCGCCGGCGCGGACCGGCTCATTTTAGGCGGGTGACACGCTCATGGCCATGAAAATCGGATCCGGAAGCGGAACGCACGACCCCGACGTGATGGTGGACATCAACACGACCCCGTTGATCGACGTGATGCTGGTGTTGCTCATCATGCTCATCATCACGATTCCCATCCAGACGCACGCGGTCAAGCTGAACATGCCGGTCGGCGCACCGCCGCCCCCGCCGGTCCCTCCCGAGGTGGTGACGATCGAGGTCGATTTCGACGGCACCCTGATCTGGAACGGGCGCGTCGTGCCGAATCGTCAGGAGCTCGAGGAGCGGTTGCGCGCGGCCGCCGAAATGCCGGTTCAGCCGGAGGTGCACCTGCGCCCCAACAAGCTGGTCAAATACGAGAGCGTGGCGATGGTGATGGCTTCGGCGCAGCGGCTGGGGATGAAAAAAATCGGCCTGATCGGCAACGAACAGTTCTTGCGCTGACCGCGCCCATGCGCGTCCGCCTTTGCTTTCTTCGTTTTTGCTGGATCGCCTTGTTCGCCGCGCGCGCGCTCGCGCAGGAGCCGGGCGCGGGAGCCCAGACGGTGCGACCCGAGATCGGCAAGCCCATCCAGGCCGCGATCGAGCTGATTAAATCCAAGAAGGGCAAGGAAGCGCTCGCCAAGGTGCGCGAAGCGCAGGCGGTCGGCGACAGGACGCCGTACGAGAATTACCTCGTCGAGCGCGTCCTGGGGCAGGCGGCGGCCATTGCGGGGGACCCGTCCACCGCGGCCCGCGCCTTCGAGAACGTCGCGACCTCGCCAGGCTCGCCCGCGGGGGAAAAGCTGCAGTTCCTCGCAGCCGCCGCGAGTCAGTACTACCTGGTGAAGAGCTACGCAAAAACCGCGGAGCTGGCGGCGCGCTACTTCAGGGACGGCGGCACGGAAAAGTCGATGCGCACGATCTACGTCCAGGCGCTCTACCTCGGCAACGACTTCGCGGGCGCGGCCAAGGAGCTGACGAAGGACCTCGAGGCCGAGGAACAGGGCGGCAGGAGGCCCACCGAGGAGCAGTTGCAGTTGCTCGCGAATTCCTGCACGCAGATCAAGGACGCGGCATGTTACGGCAAGGCGATGGAGATGCTCGTCGCCCACTACCCGAAGCGCGATTACTGGCTGAGCGTCATCTACGGCATTGCGACTCGTCCCGGGTTTTCCGAGCGGCTCTCCCTCGACCTCGCCCGCATCAAGCTCGAGACCGGCACGATACGCAGCGCGGACGAGTACCTGGACGCGGCGCAGCTCGCGCTCCAGGACGGATTCCCGATGGAGGCGGTCAGGATCATCGACAAGGGCTACGCGTCCGGCGTCCTGGGCACCGGACCCGAAGCCGCGCGGCACAAGCGCTTGAAGGACATGGCGGCGAAGAACCTCGCCGAGGACAAGAAGGCGCTCGCGCGCGTCGACGAGTCACAGGCGGCAGCCGCCAAGGACGGCAGGGCGCTCTTCAACGAGGGCTTCAATTACGTCCTGCTCGGCAAGCCGGAGCAGGGGCTCGCGTTGATGGAGAAGGGGATTCGCGATGCAAAGGCCTTCAGGCGGCTTGAGCACGCGAAGCTCCAGCTGGGGTACGCCTACCACCTGGCGGGCCAGAATCAGAAAGCGATCCAGATCCTCAAGACGGTGCAAGGGACGGACGGCGCCGCCGCTCTGGCCCGTCTATGGGTGATCCGCCTGAGCCGCTCGGCCTGATTCTTTAGTGCGCGGCGCTGCGCGCCTTCTCGCGGTGGCGGCGTACCTTCACGACATTCCCGCAGCTCGCCATCTCACACCAGCGCCGGCTGTGGTTCTTGGTCTCGTCGATGAACAGCCAATAGCAGGTTGAATTTCCGCAGCGGCGCAGCCGCTCGATCTTCGCCGAAGTGAGCAGGCTTACCGCCGATTCGACCAGGGGTTGCAGCGCGGCGTCGAGCGCTGCCGCCGACGGATCCAGCGACCACCGATATCCTTTGCCGGTCCGGGAGAGCCGGGCGAACGGCGCTGCGCGCGCGTACTCCCCTTCGATGTCCGAGAGGTCCTCTCGCGCAACCGCGCCGCCTTCGGCCTTTGCGTTCAAGACCCGGAACAGGGCTTCGCGGAACCTGATCGCCCTGCCCCAAACCTGGGCCGCGGCGCGGGGCGATGCCGCTGCGGCCCGGCGCAGCCGCGCCGCCTGGCCCCGGGTGATCGCCTCCGCAGCCTCGAGCCAGTCCACCAGCTCGGAAAATCCGGCGATCCACTCGGTACTGGAAGGTCCCCTAGCGCTCTGTCCGGAATTGCAGAAATCGAGGCACAGGGCCCCCCCCGGACAGCGGAACGTCTCCGCATAAGGCTTGCCCTTCGCGCGCTGATAGACCGTCGATCCAGTCACCTTGTAACCTCCAAATAGGTCTTGACGAGTTACATTGTGCCATATTAAGCTGTAACTGTCTAAACTAGTTTATGAGGTTACAGCCATGGGAGCAGCCCGCAAAGGTGAACGTCTGGCGGCCGCGATCGCCGCAGTCGCAGTGTCGCTGTCGATATTGGCGGGCATGAACCGCCTCGCGGACGGCTATGTGCGCGAGGCGCTCGAAGGCCCGGGGCTGGACGCGGCGAAAATCATCGCATGCGTTCGATCTCTTGCATGACGGTCCGCTCGAGCAGCTTGGGCGGCAGAAGGCCCTGCGCGATCACGAGGTCGTGAAATCTGCGCTGCTCGAAGCGCGGCCCGAGCGCGAGCTCCGCCTTGAGCCGCAGCTCCCGCAGCCGCGTGTAGCCGTAGAAGTAGGAGACCGCCTGGCCGGGCATCCTGAATGCGTAACGGTCCGCCTCCTGCTGGGCGAACGGTTCCGAAAGAGCGACCTCGCGCATAAGAAATGCCTTGGCCTCGTCGGGGGTCATCCTGCCGAGATTGACCATCGGGTCGAGGAACGCCCGCGCAGCCCGCAGGAGACGAAGCTGAAGAGAGAACAGCTGCCCTTCCAGGGGAAAGTAGGGAATCATCAGGCTCTCGGCGTAAAGGCCCCAGCCCTCCGCGTTGGTGCTGTTGAAGGCGAATGCCGCGCGGGCGAGCGAGACACCGCCCTCGACCATCGCCGCGAACTGCAGCTCGTGACCGGGACGCGCCTCGTGCGCCGTCAGCGTCCATGCCGCCGCCTCTCCGGTGAAATCATCGACCGGATCGGACGACTTCGCATTCGGATTCTGCAGCGGCAGGACGAACTCTCCCACCTCGCCCCGGTTGCCCACGAGCCGCGGCGGGTTCATGAAGGGCGCAGCGATGGCGGCCGACTCCGCCTCGCTCGCGAGCCGGATGGAGGCCGCGCGCTGCGGCAGGCTGATGATGCGCTCGCGCACCACGATCTCCTCGATTGCCTTGAGGCGATCGCGATAGAGGACCAGGATCCCGTCGCGCGGCACCGGATTGCGCTTCAACTCGCGGATGACGTCGCGGTAGTCCGCCGACGCGAGATTCCGTTCGCGCGCAGTTCGGGCAGCGAGGCGCGCCGCCTCGTCGCGAATCTCGGTGAACGCGAACGCGCCCATCGAGATCGCCTGTTCGGGCTCCAGGTCGACCCCCGTGTTCTTCAGGCGGTCGGCGTACAGCTCGCGCGGCAGCGTGTGCTCCTTGCGCGCGCGCGGAAGGACGGCGGTTCTCACCCATTCTGAGTGGCTGCGCAGTTGCGCCGCGAGCCGGGCGTGCGCCGCCTCCCAGTCGCGCAGCCCGCTCGAGCGAAACAGCTCGGCAATGCCGGCGATGTAGCGTTCCGCGTTATCGAGGTTCTGGCGCACCTGTCCTTCGTAGGGCCAGACGAGCTTCGGAATCCCGAAGCGTTCGCTCATGCGCGCACGCGCGAGCTCGGCGAGCGCCGTGGTGCCCGGCTCCATCCCGGCGTAGCGTCGCACGCGCTGCAAGGCGTTGCGCCGCCTCGACTCGTCGTTGCGCGCATCGAGCAGGACCTTGAGCCCCTCGAAAACGTGCCTTGGCAGGTCGAAGTAGGGAATGAGAAGGCGATGCTCGAGCGCGCTGGTGCGCCGCCTGCTCTCGACCGCGTCGATGAGGATGTCGAGGTCCTGCCGAACCTTCGGATCGGATTCGGCCTTTCGCTTCGCCGCCAGCAGCCCGAGCGCGCGTCCTGCGGCGGCGTCATAGCGCTTCGCATTCTCCGGGTCGAGGTCGAGCACCGCGGCATCGAAGCGGTCGATTCCCAATTCCGACGCAAACTCGGGGTGGAAAGCGCCCTGCATCTCGATTACGATCGCGGAGTTGCTGTCGCTCGCCTCGATCCAGGGTGGTTCCGCGGCGGAGGCGGCAAGAGGGACGATTCCGCACACTACGGTGCAAAAAAGGAAGCAAAGCTTGCGCGGTCTCATGTCGAAGAATCCCGCTTCTGGAGGAAAGGAGCGGCCATGATATCGCGGCGAAGCGGATCGGTGGCCGCCATCCGGCTCGAAAGCCCGCGCCAGGAGGACGTGATGCGGCTCCTCGCCGCGCTCGACGCCTATCTCGAGTCGCTCTATCCCCCGGAAAGCAACCACATCCTCGACGTCGATACGCTGTGCGCGCCCGACATCCGCTTCTTCGTCGCGCGGCGCGAGGGCGAAGCCGTCGGTTGCGGCGCGCTGCGCATCGATCCGGCCGGATACGGCGAAGTGAAACGCATGTTCGTGCATCCCGAAGCCCGCGGGCAGAAACTGGGGCGCGCGATCCTGATGCGCATCGAGGAGCAGGCTTCACGCGAGGGTCTCGAGTGGATGCGCCTCGAGACCGGCATCCATCAGGCGGCGGCGCTTGCCCTCTACCGTCACGCGGGATACGCCGAGCGCGGACCGTTCGGGGAGTACGCGCCCGATCCGCTCAGCCATTTCTTCGAAAAAAGCATCGACCCGGGAGCGAAACGGCGCGCGGCCAGGGGAAGATAGCGTCGTGGGTTCCGGGGCGACTGCTATAAGATGGGCGCCTGCCTTCCGAAAGGAGAAGATGATGCGCAGACTATTCGTCACCGCCGCGGTATTGCCTCTTCTGGCGTTCCCGGGCGTTGCCCCGGCGGATACCTCGCTCGGCCTTCGCGGCGGCACGCTCGGCGGAGGAGTCGAGTTGTCGCACGCTTTCGGACCGCGCATCGGGGTGCGCCTCAACGCGGACGCCTACAACTACAAGCAGACGAGCACTTACGACGATATCGACTACGACATGAAGATGAAGCTGCAGACGGCGTCGCTGATGGGGGATTGGTTCCCCTTCGCGAACAATTTCCGCATCAGCGCGGGAGCGATGTTCAACGGGAACAAGCTCGCGCTGAAGGGACTGCCGACGGGCGGCTTCTACACGATCAACGGCGTCCCGTACAATACCGCGCAAATCGAATCGCTCGACGCCACGGTAGACTTCAACAAGGCGGCGCCTTACATCGGGATCGGCTACGGGCGCGCGATCACCAGGGGCCTTTCGCTGATATTCGATGCAGGCGTCATGTTCCAAGGCAGCCCGAAGTCCAAGATCAACCTAACCTGCGGCCCCTTGGCGACCCCCCCGGAATGCGCCCAGGCGCAAAGCGACGCGCAGGCCGAGCAATCCAGGCTCGACGAGAGCCTTCACAGCTTCAAGTACTACCCCGTGATTTCCCTGGGCCTCGCCTACACGTTCTAGTCCGGAAGCGCGCCGGCGTCTCCGGCGCATCCTCGATCGGGCCGCCTAGTTCGGTCGGGCCACGGCATGTCACGCACGACCAACATTCGATTGTCACAATCGGTCTCGCCTTCTTGGCAATTCGACAAGGGGAGACAGCATGCGGAACATCCATGGCGCGGTTGATTC
>VBCT01000123.1 GCA_005882235.1 Betaproteobacteria bacterium | reverse complement strand
AATTCCGACCTCGGGGCCGCTCTTCCCGGTAACGCCGATCGAAGGCGGAAGAAAGCCCGATTTACGCTGGTTGTTGAGAGAGAAGTCAAAAGAAGGCGCCGCGATGATGCGCAGTCCCTCGAAATACACGCTGGCGCCGCGGGCGGTCCCCACGTCGCGCGTAAAATCCAGTTCCAGCTCGTCGGCCTTGACCAGCCAGCCGTCGTCGCCCGGCTTGCAGGAGGTGAAGAAGCCGTCCTTGATTCGGTACTGGTTCTCGCCCAGGAACTCAATCGTCTCTGCCTGCCCGCGCGCCGAAACGGGCGGCTGACCGGCTTTCGGGCGCGGCGTGAAAGTAAAGTCCGGCTTTTCGGATAGACCGGTCGCATCCCTGATCGAATACTTAAGCGCGGGGCCCTTCAAAGTGTCGCCGTTGCGCTGAAGGCGCACGTTGCCGCGGGCTTCGACGTTTTCGCTTCCTTCGTGATATGTCAACGAGTCGGCGCGGATCGACAAGTCCCCTTGATGCAAGCTCGCGTTGCCCTGAGCGGTCGTGTCCTTTCCTGCAACGCCTTCGATGCGGTCCGCGTCCAGGATAATCGGCAAAGCGCCCGTCTTAGATCGTTGCTCGGAAGGATTCCGCGGCTGAAGTCCCTGCCCCTGCGCGTATACCGCTGCAGAGCAAGATAGCGAAAGTGCCAACGCCGCACGGCGGGCAGGTGAGCAAGACATATCAGAGAAGCCTGGACCTGGGCTTTCGGGGCGGGTGCTAAAATCGCACAAATCTGCAGCGAAGGCAATTCTTTGTTTCAGGAGGATTTTTGGACCGCGCGGAGCAATTGCGTCGATGGCTGGTGGTGACCCTGGCGAGCGACGATTTCAGCATCGCGCCCGCCTCCGACGACGCGAGCTTCCGGCGCTATTTCCGGATCCGACGCGGCGCGGCGCAAGCGTCGCTCGTCGCGATGGACGCCCCGCCCGACAAGGAGAACTGCGCTCCGTTCGTGCATGTTGCGCACCTGTTCGCCGCAGCGGGCGTGCACGTGCCCACGATCCATGCACAGGACCTTGAACAGGGATTTCTGCTGCTTTCGGATCTGGGCGACACGACTTATCTGGATGCGCTCGACGAACACAACGCCGGAAGGCTCTACGAAGACGCGCTAGCCGCACTGCTGCGGATTCAGCGGGCGAGCCGCCCCGGGTCGCTGCCCGATTACGACAGAGAATTGCTCGAGAAGGAACTGCGTCTTTTCCCCGACTGGTACATCGCGCGCCAGCTGCAGCGCGAGCTCGACACGACACAACTCCGGACGCTGGAGAAGACGTTTTCGACGATCCTCGATAACAACCTCGGGCAGGCGCGGGTGTTCGTGCACCGCGACTATCATTCGCGCAATCTCATGGTCTGCGAGCCCTGCCCAGGAATTCTCGATTTTCAGGACGCGGTGTACGGCCCGATCACCTACGATCTCGCCTCGCTTCTGCGCGACGCCTACATCGCTTGGGACGAGGAACGCGTCATCGATTGGGCGATCCGCTACTGGGAGAGGGCCCGGGCCGGGGGGCTGCCGGTCCCCGGTGATTTCGCGGATTTCTATCGGGATTTCGAGTGGATGGGAGCCCAGCGGCAGCTCAAGGTGCTGGGGATCTTCGCGCGCCTTTCGTTTCGGGACGGCAAGGACGGTTATCTGAAAGACCAGCCGCTCGTGATGAGCTACCTGCGGCGCACGTGCGAGCGTTATCGCGAGCTTGCCGGGCTCGGGCGCCTGCTCGAGGACCTCGAACGGCAGGAAAAGCGCGCTGGCTACACGTTCTGATTTTCGAACTATGAAGGCCATGATTCTTGCCGCAGGGCGGGGCGAACGCATGAGGCCCCTCACCGACGCGATCCCCAAGGTGCTATTGGAAGTGCGCGGCAAGCCTCTGATCGTCTGGTCGATCGAGGCGCTCGCGCGCTCGGGTGTTCGGGAGATCGTGATCAATCACGCACATCTCGGCCACATGATCGAAGCTGCGCTCGGCGACGGACGCCGCTTCGGCGTCGCGATCCGCTACTCGCGCGAAGCCGAGGCGCTGGAAACCGCGGGCGGAATCGCGCAGGCGCTTCCCCTGCTCGGCGATCGACCGTTCCTCGTCGTCAACGGCGACCTCTTCTGCGACTTCGACTTCTCGCGTCTCGTTGGGACCGCACTGGGACAAGATCTCGCGCATTTGGTACTGGTCGCGAATCCCCCTCATCACCCGCTCGGAGACTTCGCGCTCAACGGCACGCAAGTCGCCGAAGCGGGACAATCCACGCTCACCTTCAGCGGCATAGGTCTTTACCGCCCGGAGCTTTTTGCGAGCATCAGACCGGGCTCAAAAGGACAGATTGCAACACTGTTGCGTGCAGCGATGGCGCGCGGGCTGGTCTCCGGCGAGATGCATCGCGGCATCTGGCATGACGTCGGCACGCCCGCGCGCCTTTCCGCGTTGAACGAGCGCGTCGCTTGATCGTCGCCGCAAAGCGGACGACAATCGCGGCAATGGACACCACCAGCAATCTTTCGCGCTGCGCCGAGCGCCGCCACGCGCTGCAGTCGCGCATGGGCAAGGGCATCGCGATCATTCCGACCGCACCCGAGCGCGTCCGCAATCGCGACAGCGATTATCTGTACCGATTCGATAGCTATTTCTACTACCTGAGCGCTTTCCCCGAGCCCGAGGCGGTGCTGGTCCTCCTCGCGGGAGAAGAGCCCAGGTCGATTCTCTTCTGCCGCGAGCGCAATCCGGAGCGCGAGCTCTGGGAAGGCGTCCGCAACGGCCCCGAGGGCGCAAGGGCCGCCTTTGGTCTCGATGAATCCTACCCTGTGGAATCGCTCGACGAGCACATGCCGAAGCTGCTCGCCGATCAGCCTGCGCTCTACTACGCCACCGGGGCCGACGCGGGTTGGGACGCGCGCATCATGGGATGGCTGAATCAAGTCCGGGCGCAGGCGCGCGCGGGCGTCGCGGCGCCCGCCGAGATCCGCGACGTGCGCACCGCGCTCGACGATATGCGTCTCTTCAAGGACGACGGCGAGCTCGCCGTGATGCGCCGCGCGGCCGCGATCTCCGCGGCCGCCCACGAACGCGCGATGCGCGCGACCCGCTCCGGGCGCAACGAGTACGAGATCGAGGCCGAGCTTCTCTACGAGTTTCGCCGCCGCGGCGCTCAGTATCCCGCGTACTGGCCGATCGTTGCCGGAGGAGCCAACGCCTGCGTTCTGCATTACCGCGAGAACAACGCGCGGCTCGCCGACGGGGATCTGTTGCTCATCGACGCGGGCTGTGAGCTGGACGGATACGCATCGGATGTGACGCGGACTTTCCCCGTAAGCGGAAAATTCAGCGGCCCGCAGAAGGACGTCTACGAATTGGTGCTCGCCGCGCAAACCGCGGCGATCACGGCGGTGAAGCCGGGGAGCCGCTGGGACGAGCCGCACAATGCCGCGGTGGGGACGCTCGCCCAAGGATTCGTGGATCTAGGACTGTGCCGCGGGACAGTCGAAAGAGCGATAGAGAGCGAGGACTACAAGCGCTTTTACATGCATCGCACCGGACATTGGCTCGGCTTGGACGTCCACGACGCAGGAGAATACAAATCGGGCGGGCAATGGCGCCGCCTCGAGCCCGGCATGACCTTGACCGTGGAGCCGGGCTGCTACATCCGGCCGGCCGATGACGTACCCCGGCAATTCTGGAACACGGGCGTACGCATCGAGGACGACGTTCTCGTAACAGCCTCCGGGTGCGAGGTGCTGACCGCGACAGCACCGAAATCCGTCCGGGATATCGAGGCACTGGTCGGCCGTGATTGAGCTGCAGGAAGTGGATGTCGCCATTGCCGGTGGCGGACCGGTCGGCTGCGCGCTGGCGCTTGCCCTGTCCGGGAGCGCGGTCTCCGTTGCTCGAATCGCGGGCGAAGCCGATTTCGCAGACCGACCCATCGCGCTATCGTACGGCAGCCGTCTGATCCTCGAGCGCCTGGGCGCATGGAGCTCCGTCCGAAGCAATCCGATCCAAACCATCCATGTTTCCCAGCAGGGTTTCGGCAGAACCGTAATGCACTGCTCCGATTACGGCTTGCCGGCGCTGGGATACGTCACCGCATACTCCGAGCTCGTTGCGCAGCTTGCGGGCCGCACTGCGGCAAGTGCGCAATCGTTGAAAGACTGGAAATCAGCAGACAATGAAATTGTCCTGCGGCTGTCACGCGGCGAAGACGAAGCAGGCATGCGCGCCCGGCTGCTCGTGCTCGCCGACGGCGGCCAGAATCGCCGCACCCGGAATGTGAGGGACTATCGGCAGCAAGCCATCGTGGCCGAGGTCACGGCCGAGCACCCGCGCGCCGGGGTCGCCTGGGAACGCTTCACGGCCGAGGGGCCGCTCGCCTTGCTCCCATTCGAGGACCGCTACGCACTGGTCTGGAGCGTGCGTCCGGCGAGCGCGGTCGAGTTGCTCGGGCTCTCCGATTCGGATTTCCTCGCGCGCCTGCGCGAAATCTTTGGCGGAAGGCTCGGAGGTTTCACCTCGGTCGGTCCGCGCTCGACCTTCCCGCTTTCCCTGCGTTACGGCAAGATCGTTCCCGCAGCGAGAGTTCTTGCGATCGGAAACGCCGCGCAAACGCTGCACCCGGTGGCCGGGCAGGGACTCAATCTCGGCCTGCGCGACGCATGGGAACTGGCTCAGATGTTGCTTGACGCCGCCAAGGAAGAAATCGGCGCGCCCCGTTTTCTCGCTCGCTACGCCCGTAGCCGCAGCCTCGACCGCTACGCGGGAATCGGGCTCACCGATTTTCTGGTGAGGATATTCTCGAATTCTCTTGCGCCGCTCGCGCTGGCGCGCGGCGCCGGCCTTGCAGGGCTCGATGCCGTCCCGCCTGCGCGGCGTTTTCTCGCCCGCCGCATGATCTTCGGCGCTCGCGCGCTGCCCTGAACGGCGCGGCGCCGCTTTTGCGGTGCGGGAATAGCAAAAAATCCGCGGTCGATTTTTTTCTTGCGCGAAGCACCGCAGCTCTTCCCTAAGAGCTCATGTTTAGGTATAGAATTGCGCTCCGCCCGAAAAA
>VBCT01000122.1 GCA_005882235.1 Betaproteobacteria bacterium | reverse complement strand
GAATCGGTACGCGCACTTTGCGCAATAATCTTTTTGTCGCGCCGATGGCCGGCGTCACCGATCGCCCCTTCCGGCAGTTGTGCAAAAGGTTCGGAGCGGGCCTGGCCGTATCCGAGATGGTGGCGTCGAACTCCCTGCTGTGGGGCAGCGAAAAGACGCGCCGCCGCGCCAATCACGAGGGCGAAGTCGAGCCGATCTCGGTGCAGATCGCCGGGGCCGACCCAGACATGATGGCCGAGGCCGCCCGCTTCAACGTGGAGCGGGGAGCGCAAATCGTCGACATCAACATGGGCTGCCCGGCGAAGAAAGTCTGCAACACCTTGG
>VBCT01000179.1 GCA_005882235.1 Betaproteobacteria bacterium | reverse complement strand
GCTCGAGGGTCGCGTTGAGGTTGAAACCGCGGATATCGAGAATGTCCTCGATCGGCGTGTTGCCGAAATGGACTTTCCCTATGGGCGCCCGAGGATTCATCTTCGTAAGGCGCTTTCTCAGCATTTCCTGCTCGGATTCCGACACGAGGTCGGTCTTCGACATGAGAATCCGGTCGGCGAACCCGACCTGCTCCTGGGCCTCGTGGAACTCGTCGAGCTGCTTCGCGGCGTGCTTCGCGTCCACCAGAGTGATCACGCTGTCCAAGAGGTAATAGTTGCCGATCTTCTCGTCTATGAAGAAGCTCTGCGCGACCGGCCCCGGATCGGCCATGCCCGTCGTCTCGATGATCACGCGCTCGAATTTGAGCTTGCCGGAGTCGCGTCTCTCCTTGAGCTCCCCGAGGATGCGGATGAGGTCGCCGCGCACCGTGCAGCACACGCAGCCGTTGTTCATCTCGATGATCTGTTCACCGGCTTCGCTCAGGAGGATTTCATTGTCCACGCCCGCCTCGCCGAACTCGTTCTCGATCACTGCGATGCGGTGGCCGTGCTGTTCCTTGAGGATACGGTTGACGAGCGTGGTCTTGCCGCTTCCCAAGAAGCCGGTGAGTATGGTCACCGGAACCATGTTTTCCTGTGCCGACAATTCCATCTCCTGGCACTTTATTTGAGCATATCGAATCGCAGTTTGCAGCGTAGCGTCCGGGTAGTCCGGACGGCACCGGCAGCCTGAAAAAAGGGCGCATTACAGCACGCCCGGCATTACAAAGCAACCCATTCCGTCGCGCGGCGGCATCACGCAGCTGCCGGCCCCTAGAGCCGTTCCAGCAACAGCCCTTTCAGGTACTCGCCTTCCGGAAACTCGATGCGCACCGGGTGATCCGCCGCAGCGCGGTAGCGTTCGCGAAGAAGGAGCGACACTCCGGCGTCCGCGGCAGCGCCGGCGACGATTTTCTGGAAGAGCTCGGGCGACACGCCGCCGGAGCAGGAAAAGGTCGCGAGCAGCCCTCCCCGCCGCAGCACCTTCAGCGCATTCAGGTTGATGTCCTTGTACCCGCGCGCCGCGCGCTCGGCGTCCTTCGGCGTCGGTGCGAACTTCGGCGGGTCGAGCACGACGAAGTCGAATTGTCTATCTTCGGTCCGCAACTTGCGCAAGGCTCCGAACACATCCGCTTCGAGCCACTCGGCGCGCTTCGCTTCGACCCCGTTCAGCGCGAGGTTGCGCTTTGCCAGCTCGAGCGCGGGCGCAGAACTGTCGATCGAGAGCACCGAGCGCGCGCCTCCGGCCAGCGCGGAGAGCGTGAAGCCGCCGGTGTAGCTGAAGCAATTGAGCATCTCCCGGCCGTGGGCGAGGTTCCCCACGCGGGCTCGGTTGTCGCGCTGATCGAGATAGAACCCCGTCTTCTGTCCCGCAGCGACGTCGACTTCATACTCGATGCCGTGCTCGACGATCTTGAGCGGGCCGTCGGCCGCTGTGCCGGCGATCAGTCCGGTGCTTGCACGGAAACCTTCGAGCTCGCGCCCCCCGGTATCGGAGCGCTCATGGATCCTGGCGCAGCCGCTCCGCTCGCACAGGATCGCGATCAGTTCTTCGCGCCATCGCTCGCAGCCCGCAGAAAGAAGCTGCACGACCAGCGTATCCGCGTAGCGGTCGGCGACGAGGCCCGGGAGCCCGTCCGACTCTCCGTGCACGAGCCGCTGCGCGTTGGTCGTTTCCGGTGGAATCAGCGCGCGCCGAAGGGCGAAAGCGGCTTCGATTCTCTTTGCGAATAGATCCGGGCCGGGGATTTCCGTCTCCTCGAAGCTCCAGACGCGGGCCCGTATCTGCGAGGCAGGGCTGTACCCCGCCCAGGCGAGGAAACGGCCATCGGCGGCTCGGACCTCGACGGTATCGCCGCTGTGCGGCGCACCGCGGACCTCGGCGACCGCGCCGGAAAAGATCCACGGGTGGCGCCGCAGGAGCGAGCGCTCGCGTCCGGGCTTCAGAGTGAGTTGGGGCGCTGCGCTCACGAGCGAACGCGGGCTAAATCCAGCGGAAGACCCTTCGCTCACGGCTTTTTCAGCGGCACCTGCGTTTTCCTTTTCGCTCGCGGGTGCGCGGCATCATAGGCTTTGGCGAGGTGCTGGAAGTCAAGATGGGTGTAGACCTGCGTGGTCGAGATACTCGAATGCCCGAGCATCTCCTGCACCGCGCGCAGGTCTCCGGAAGACTGGAGCAGGTGCGTGGCGAAGGAATGGCGCAGCATATGCGGGTGGACGTGCTGCGGCAGGCCGAGACGCCGCGCCCAATGCGCAAGAGCGTAACGCACCGAGCTCGGGGCTATGCGCGCGCCGCGCGCACCGACGAAAAGCGCCGTTTCCACGGGCCCTGCGAGCCTCGCGCGCTCGGTGAGCCAGGTCGCGATCGCGGCGCGGGCTTTGCTTCCGACCGGCACGGTGCGCGTCTTCGCCCCCTTGCCCGTCACGGTGACCTCCGCCTGCCGCTGCATGCTTTCGCCGTCCGTGGCATCGAGGCTCACCAGCTCGGCAAGCCGCAGTCCGGAAGAGTAGAACAGCTCGAACATGGCCTTGTCCCGCGATTGCGCGGGTCCCTCCGCCGGCGCCTCCAACAGCCGCGCCATCAGGTCCGGGGAAAGGGCCTTGGGCAGGGCCTTCGGGCTTTTCGGCGCGCGCAAACCGACACAGGGGTTGTGGGGAAAGCCGCGGTGCTTGACGAGCCAATTGAAGAAACCGCGCCAGCCCGAGAGCAGGTACGCGATGGTCCGGCCCGACATGCCGCGTGCGTGCAGCTGGGACACGGTGCGCCGCATGTGCTGCGCTTGGAGCCGCTTCAGAGGCACGCCGTCATTCAAGGCGAACAGCTGTTCGACCGCGCGGCGGTAATTGCGCGTGGTTCCCGGGCTCAGCCGCCGCTGGTGCGCGAGCTGATCGAGAAACTCTTCGAGCAGCTTGAGGCGGGAGTCGTTCGCCATTCCCGCAAGCCGCGGCTAGAGAAATCTCAGCAAGGCCGCGCCCGCGAGCTCGCCCATGCGCTTCAGATACAGCGTGCCCATCTCCGGATAGAAACGCAGAACGTCTTCGCTGCCCAGCGCAAGCATCCCGAAGCATTCCTTGTCGCGCAGGGCCATGTGGGCCACCGAGCGAACGTGCGAGGCCCCCTCCCCGAACCAAGCTGCGGCCTCGGCGTCCCCGCTCGGGCCACAGAAGGGCTGCGACAACGACGCGGCGTAACGCTTCAGGCGTTCGCCGACCGGACGGAACTCCGCAGCATCCCCCGTGCCCTGGAAGGCCTCGCCTCCCGCGCCCCAGATCCGCAGCGCGGAGTGGGGTACCGCGAAGTCCTCGCGCAAATGCAGATAGAGCACGGTCAGGAGGCTTTGCAGGTCGGGCGTGGAAAGCAGCGCGAGGCTCACCCGGTGCATCTTCTCGCCGATCGCGTCGTTCTCCTCGCCGATCTGCAGGAGTTCGGTCAGGCGCGACTCGAGCGCTCTGTTCTTCTCGCGCAGGCTGAGCATCTGGCGGTCCGAGAGCGGGATTGCGCGCCCGCCGTGCGGATGGGGAACGGTGATCTCGGCGAGCATGTCGGCGTAGCTTTCGAAGAAGCCGGGGTTCTCCCGCAGATAGCGCGCGACGTCGTCAGCTTTCAATTTCGATCTCCCCTTCGAACACGGCCGCGGCGGGACCGGTCATCCACACCGCGCGGTTTGGATCATTTTCCCCGTCCGCCCAGCGTATCGTCAATCGGCCGCCGCGCGTATCGACCCGAACCGCATCGCCGAGCAGCCCCTCGCGGATGCCTGCGACGACCGCGGCGCACGCGCCGGTGCCGCAGGCGAGCGTCTCGCCGGCACCGCGCTCCCAGACGCGAAGGCGGATGTGAGTGCGCGCGACGACCTGCATGTACGCCGCGTTCACGCGCCGCGGGAACCTGGGGTGCCCCTCGATCAACGGTCCTTGTGTCGTGACCGGCGCCGAATCGACGTCGGGGACCGTCTGCACTGCGTGCGGATTGCCCATGGAGAGCACGGCGACATTCGCCTTGCCGCCGGGGAGTTCGAGCGGCCAACGCCTGCCTCCAAGCACCGGCTGCAGCCCGCGCGCATCGAAGGGGACGCGCTCCGGATCAAACTGCGGCGCGCCCATGTCTACCGTCACTTGTCCGTCGGCCTCGAGGCGGGGGACGATGATCCCGGAGAGCGTCTCGACGCGGATTTCGTTCTTTTTCGTGAGGCCCTTGTCGTGCACGAAACGCACGAAGCAGCGCGCGCCGTTGCCGCACTGCTCGATTTCTCCGCCGTCGGCATTCCAGATACGATAGCGGAAATCGGCGTCCGGGCGCCGAGGTTTTTCCACGAGCAGCACCTGATCGCAGCCGACGCCGAGATGCCGGTCCGCGAGTCGCTTCGCGAGCTGCGTTGTGATCTCGACGCGCCGGGCGAGGCCGTCGATCACGACGAAGTCGTTGCCCGCGCCCTGCATCTTGGTGAATTTCAATACCACTTCGGTTCGCCTTCGGGTCGCGTCTTGAAACGCTTGTGCGTCCAGAAGTACTGTTCGGGCATTTCGCGCACGCGCTCCTCGATGAAGGCGTTCATGCGGCGCGCGTCGGCCGCGTCGTCGTCGCCCGGGAAATTTTCCCAGACCGGATAGCACCGCAGCTCGTATCCGGCCCCGCCCGGCAGCATGCGCGTCACGCAGGGCAGCACGCGGGCGCCGGTGAGCCGCGTGATGCGCGAAAGCCCCGTGATCGTCGCGGCGGAAGCCGCGAAGAACGGCACGAAAACCGCATCGCGGGGCCCGTAGTCCTGATCGGGGAGATAGTAGAACGGAATCCCTTCCTTCAGCGCGGCGAGCGCAGGACGCACGCCCTCCTGGCGGGATATCGCGAGCTGCCGCCCGAAGCGCGTTCGCCCCGAGAGGAGCAGTGCGTCGAACAAAGGATCCTTCTGCCTCGCGTAGATCCCCGCCATGTCGATTTCGCAGGTGAGACGCGTGCAGCCTGCGTCCAGGGCGACGAAATGCGGCGCGAGGAGGATGAGCGGCCTTCCCTTGAGCGCGTGGATCCGCTCGAGCCCGACGATTTTCACGAGCCGCATCACCCGCTCGCGCGGCCCCCACCACAGAACCGAGCGTTCGAGGACGCTTCGGCCGAAGGCGTGGAAGTGCGCTTTCGCGAGTGCGAGACGCTCTTTTTCGGTCATCTCCGGCAAGCAGCGAGAAAGGTTGGTCAGGCAGACCTTGCGGCGCTCGCGTCCGACGATGAACAGGAGCGAACCGAGAGCGGAGCCGACCGGAGCAAGCAGGGCAAGGGGCAGGCGATGCAGTATCCACGCGACGGCCACGGCAATTCGGATCAGCAAGACGGGCTCCCCCTCACCGGGCATCCGGCGGCAGCACCCCCGCCGGCACCTTGTAGCGGTTATAGCCCCACAGGTACTGCTCGGGGCGGCGGCGAATCAGGCGCTCCAGCGAGCGGTTGAGAGCGCGCAACGCCGATTCGGGCGGCCGCGGCGCGAGCATCGGTTCCGCGAAGAAGCGATAGCCGCGCCCCCCGGGCAGACGCTCGGCGAAGCAGAGCAGTGCCCGGGCCCCGGTCTGCTCGGCGATCCGGCCGACGAGCGTCATGGTGTAGGCCGGCTTGCCGAAGAACTCGACCCATTCGCCCTCGCCGATACCGGGCACCTGATCGGGCAGCAACCCGATCGCTTCTCCGCGTTTGAGCGCCTTCAACATCGCGCGCACGCCCCGCAGATCGGCGGGAACGCTTTTCATCGCCGGCCCGCGGCCGCGGCCGATCCTCATGAGCGGCTCCAGGGCCCGAATTTTGGGCGTCCGGTACATCACCGTGATCGGCATGCGGCTTGCGACATATTGTCCGACCACTTCCCAGCAGCCGATGTGGGGCGTCACGACGATGACGCCTTTTCCGCGCCTTGCGCCGTCGTCGACGTGCTCCCATCCACTCACCTCGACCACGAGGCCGGCCACCCGCTCCAGCGGACGCAGCCAGACCGCCGGCACTTCCATCACGCTCTTGCCTGCCTCCGCCACGGCGGAGCAACGCAGCCGAAAATCGCTCAGCCCCGCGGTAGCGAGGTTGCGCTTGAAGTCCTTCCGGTAACGCGGCGAGCAGAGGTAGACCATCCACCCCAGTACAGCGCCCAGAGCGTGTGCCAG
Organism: Betaproteobacteria bacterium; assembly: GCA_005882235.1. GTDB lineage: Bacteria > Pseudomonadota > Gammaproteobacteria > Burkholderiales > SG8-39 > VBDM01. The sequence continues at coordinate 2,539 of VBCT01000179.1, read as the reverse complement.
CCGCAAGGGAAGACGCGCCGCCAACCGCAGCAGGAATAGCATGGCCGAAAGTGGGATGGTGTGGGTTGGGTGGGCGAAATCGCTGTGCTAGACTGGCAAATCTTTTTTGCGGGGAAAGCCGCCAGCATGAGCAGCCATCTATTCACTTCCGAATCGGTGTCCGAAGGACATCCGGACAAAGTCGCCGACCAGATTTCCGATGCCGTTCTCGACGCCATTCTAGCGCAGGACAAAACCTCCCGAGTCGCCGCCGAGACCCTGGTCAAGGACAATATGGTGGTGCTCGCCGGCGAAATCACCACGGGCGCGCGGGTCAATTTCTCCGAAGTGGTGCGCAAAACCGTCAAGCGCATCGGCTATAACGATCCGACCATCGGCTTCGACACCCACACCTGCACGGTGATCGTGGCCTACGGCGAACAGTCCAAGGATATTGCACAGGGCGTGGACGAAGGCAAGGGTCTCGACCTCGACCAAGGGGCGGGCGACCAGGGCCTGATGTTCGGCTATGCATGCGACGAGACGCCGCAGCTTATGCCGCTTCCCATCTATCTAGCCCATCGGCTCGTGGAGCGCCAGTCGGAGATCCGCCGCGACGGCCGTCTGTCTTGGCTGCGCCCGGACGCCAAGTCCCAGGTCACCATCAAGTATGTGGAGAACAGGCCCGATTCTATCGAGACGGTGGTGCTATCCACCCAACATCAACCGGGCCTCACCCACAAGCAGATAGAGGAAGCGGTGATCGAACAGATCATCAAGCCCGTGCTGCCGAAAAACCTCATCAAGGGCCAGATCAAATATCTCGTCAACCCGACCGGCAGCTTTGAAATCGGCGGCCCCAAGGGCGACTGCGGGCTCACCGGCCGCAAGATCATCGTGGACACCTACGGCGGATCGGCCCCGCACGGCGGCGGCGCATTCTCCGGCAAGGACCCCTCCAAGGTGGACCGCTCGGCCGCTTACGCCGCGCGTTACGTCGCCAAGAACATCGTCGCCGCGGGACTCGCCTCGAAGTGCCTGGTTCAGGTTTCCTACGCAATCGGCGTCGCGCGGCCGACCAGCGTCATGGTCACCACTCACGGTACCGGCAAGCTGTCTGACGAGAAACTCTCGGAGCTGGTGCAGAGGCACTTCGACCTGCGCCCGAAAGGCATCATCCAGATGCTCGACCTGCTGCGTCCGATCTACGAGAAGAGCGCCGCCTACGGCCACTTCGGCCGCGACGAGCCCGAGTTCACCTGGGAAGCGACCGACAAGGCGCGCTCGCTCGCTGCCGATTCAGGGGTCAAGCAGCCGGCGATGGCCTGAGCCGCGCCTGAGGTATAATCCCGCTCCTCTCCGAGGAGCGTTGCAACGAACCGCCAGGTTCGCCAGGCTCGGAGTTCACAATGCAACGGCGCTCGCAAACTCTTTGAACCAAGGAGCGCGCGAGATGAGCGCCGTACTCAAATCCAAGCAGGACTTTCACGTAGCCGACCTTGCGCTCGCCGACTGGGGTCGCAAGGAAATCGCCATCGCCGAGACCGAGATGCCGGGCCTGATGGCGATCCGCGAGGAATTCGCCGCGACCCAGCCCCTGAGGGGCGCGCGCATCTCGGGCTCGCTGCACATGACCATCCAGACCGCGGTGCTGATCGAGACGCTGCAGGCGCTTGGCGCGCAGGTGCGCTGGGCCTCGTGCAACATTTTCTCCACCCAGGACCATGCCGCCGCGGCGATCGCCGTCAAGGGCACTCCGGTGTTCGCACGCAAAGGCGAGTCGCTGGAGGAATACTGGGACTACACCCACGACATCTTCGAGTGGCCCGACAGCGCCTACTCCAACATGATCCTGGACGACGGCGGGGATGCGACGCTGCTGCTGCACTTGGGCGCACGCGCCGAGAGGGACGCCTCCCTCATCGCCAAACCGGCGAGCGAAGAGGAGAAGTTCCTGTTCGCCGCGATCAGGGCGAGGCTCGCCCGCGATCCGAAGTGGTACTCGACCCGCCTCGCGCAGGTGAAAGGCGTGACCGAGGAGACCACCACCGGCGTGCGCAGGCTGTACCAGATGCACAAGGAGGGCAGGCTCGCCTTCCCGGCGATCAACGTTAACGACTCGGTCACCAAGAGCAAGTTCGACAATCTCTACGGCTGCCGCGAGTCGCTGGTGGACGGCATCAAGCGCGCCACCGACGTCATGATCGCGGGCAAGGTCGCGCTGGTGTGCGGCTACGGCGACGTGGGCAAGGGCAGCGCGCAGGCGCTGCGCGCGCTATCCGCTCAGGTATGGGTGACGGAGATCGACCCGATCAACGCGCTGCAGGCGGCGATGGAAGGCTACCGTGTGGTGACCATGGACTACGCGTGCGACAAGGCGGACATCTTCGTCACCGCTACCGGGAATTTTCATGTGATCACGCACGATCACATGAAGAAGATGAAGAACCAAGCCATCGTCTGCAACATCGGCCACTTCGACAACGAGATCGACATCGCCTCCATAGAGAAGTACAAATGGGAGGAGATCAAGCCACAGGTCGACCACGTCATCTTCCCC
>VBCT01000145.1 GCA_005882235.1 Betaproteobacteria bacterium | reverse complement strand
AAGCTCTACCGCGACGCGAAAGACGCGCTGGACGGCGGCCAGTACGACCTCGCGATCAAGCGCTACGAAACGCTGGAAGCACGCTTTCCCTATGGGCGCTACTCCCAGCAGGGTCAGCTCGAGATCGCCTACGCCTACTACAAACAGAACGAGCAGGAATCCGCGGTCGCCGCAACACAGCGGTTCGTGAAGCTGCACCCCAACCACCCCAATGTCGACTACGCGCATTACCTGAAAGGTCTGGTTTATTTCAACGAAGACCTGGGTTTGCTCGGCAGGGTGGCCCGGCAGGACCGGACGGAGCGCGATCCGAAGTCCGCGCAAGAATCGTTCGACGCCTTCAAGGAGCTGGTGCAGCGCTTTCCGGACAGCAGGTACGCGCCCGACGCGCTGGCGCGCATGAAGTACCTCGTCAATGCGCTTGCCTCACACGAGGTTCACGTCGCCCGCTACTACATGAAGCGGGGCGCTTACGTCGCGGCGGCGAACCGCGCGCAGTACGCGCTGAAAAACTACCCTCAAGCGCCCGCCCAGCAAGAGGCGCTCCTCATCATGATCCAGGCCTACGACGTGCTCGGAATGCCCGAGCTGCGCGACGACGCCGAGCGGATCTTGAGGAGGAATTTTCCCGACAGCGCGCAGCTGAAGGACATGCTCACCCAGCTCGGCCGCTGACTTCGGATCGGCCGCCGTCCACAGCAGCTGCTGCTCGGAGCGATTTCGGCCCGGCGGCGACAAAGGAAAGAACCTTGTCGAGCTCACGCACGAGCGTCATCGGCGGCAGGCTCGCGAGGATTCGCCGGCCGTACGGCTTCGAGAAGAGCCTGGGGTCACAGATGACGAGCACGCCCCGGTCGGTTTCGTCGCGGATGAGCCTGCCGGCCCCCTGCTTCAGGGAAATGACCGCCTGAGGCAATTGGTAGCCGAGGAAGGGATTGCCGCCTTCGCGCTCGAGCGATTCGAGCCGCGCCGCGAGTACCGGGTCATCGGGAGGCGCAAACGGCAGCTTGTCGATGACCACGAGCGAGAGCGCGTCTCCGCGCACGTCCACGCCTTCCCAGAAGCTCGCGCTTCCGAGGAGCACCGCGTTGCCCAGCCGACGGAAACGCTCGAGCAGCTCACTGCGAGAGCCCTCGCCCTGGAGCATCAGGGGAAATCCCAGCGCCTGCCGACGGAATTCCTCGCGCAACAGCTCGTGAGCAAGCCGCATCGCGCGCAAAGTCGTGAACAGGAGAAAGGCGCTTCCGCCGCTCGCCCGGATCACCGGCAGGGAGGCGGCGACGACCGCGCGCGTATGCTCGTCGCTATTCGGATCCGGGAGCTTCTTGGGAACGTAGAGCAGAGCCTGCGCGGCATAGTCGAAAGGGCTGTCCCAGCACGCAGTGCGGGCCTTGTCCAGGCCCATCTCGCTGCGGTAGTGGCTGAAGTCGCCGGCTACCGCGAGCGTCGCGGAGGTGAAAATCCAGGCGCGCGGGTGGCCGTCGAGCTGCCTGCGGAAAATCTCTGCGATGGAGAGCGGCGTCGCGTTCAGCCGAAGCGAGTGACTGAATGCCTCGATCCAGCGGACCAGATCGGCGCGGCTGTCGTCGCACCAGCGTTCGAGCAAGGCCTGGGCCGCCCGGGCGCGCTCAGCGCAGCGCGCAAGACCCTCGCTGCGTTCGGAGAGCAGGTCGAGGGCCGCGCATACCGAGCGTAGCGCGGAATCGAGCGCTGCGAGGGCGCCCGAAAATTCGCGCTTTCGCCTGACCGATGCTGAAGTGAAGCGCGCGCCCTCGTTGGGCAGCGCGAGGCGCAGATCCCGGGCCGCCTTGTCCAGCGTGGCAGTGAGCCGCAACGGATCGGGCATGTCCTTCGCCCCGGAGAGCGCTTCCGCACGAACATCCCGTGCGAGCTCGATGACTTGTCCCGTGGACACGGATTCGCCGAAAAAGAGCGTCGCCGTTTCCGGGAGCTGGTGCGCCTCGTCGAAGATCACGGTATTGCAGGCGGGAAGGAGCTCCGCCATCCCCTCGTCCTTGAGCATCACATCGGCGAAGAACAGATGATGGTTGACGACGATGAGATCCGCGGCGAGCGCCTCGCGCCGAAACGGCGACGCTCTTTTTCGGCGAATCCGTGTCCACGGGACAAGTCATCGAGCTCGCACGGGATGTTCGTGCGGAAGCGCTCTCCGGTGCGGGTGACGCGCGCGAAGCTCACGATGCGCTGCAAGTCCCTGACGAGCTCGCGACTGGATGACCCGGCCCCTGCCAAATTGCGCTCCAAGTGATAGTGGCACACGTAGTTGGCCCGGCCTTTCAGCAGCGCCGTGGTCACCGGCACGTTGAGCGCCGTGCGCACCGTCGGAAGGTCGCGATGGTAGAGCTGATCCTGGAGGGTCTTGGTGCCCGTCGACAGGATGACCTTGCCTGCGGAGAGCAACGCCGGGACGAGATAGGCGAAGGTCTTGCCGGTGCCGGTGCCCGCTTCGCAGACCAGCACGGCGTTGTCCCGGATCGCCCCGGCCACGCGATTCGCCATTTCCACCTGCTGCGATCGCTCGCGGTATTCCGGGATTTTTGCCGCGAGCGGCCCGTGCCGGTCAAAGACCGCGTCGAGCTGTTCCCGGATTGCGCCGCGGGGGCCAATTGATTTCTTCAACCTGGACCCCCTAGCTGTCATGACTCCAAGCACTATAACGTTGAAGCCTTGATCCGGGCTTGGCTTTGGACGGGCCTCAAGGCCCGGCCTTCTTTACAGAGAGGTCCCTATGGTCTAAGGTACTTTGACCATGCGCTGCAACTACCTGTTTTTCGGCATTTTGGTTCTCTCGGCTTGTGCCGCACCCCCTCAGGCGCAGCGCCCTCCCCGCAGCCCGGAGATGGTCTTTCAGGCGCTGGCCAGCGCGGGAGTGCCGTATCGAAGGGGTGGAGATTCGCCCGAGAACGGCTTCGACTGCAGCGGCCTGGTGGCGCACGTCTATAGGGAAGCCTTCGGGATCGAGCTGCCGCATAACGCCCTGGCGCAAAGCCGGATCGGCAGGCACGTGACCCTGTCGCAACTCGAAGCGGGCGACCTGGTTTTCTACAACACCGAGCGGCGACCCTATTCCCACGTGGGAATTTTCCTCGGCGACAATCGCTTCATCCACGCGCCTCGGCCCGGCGCGGCGGTGCGCGTCGAGAACATGCGCGGAAGCTACTGGGTGAGACGATTCGACGGAGCGCGGCGTATTTCCCTTCCGAAGTAGTCGTCCAGGCCCCGCGTATTGCATTCACGCGGATTTCCGATAGAAGCCCTGATACCACTCCGCAAATCGCCTGACGCCGACTTCGATCGGAGTCTGCGGCTTGTAGCCGACCGATTCGTGCAGCTCGTCCACATCCGCAAAAGTCGCCGGAACATCTCCCGCCTGCATCGGAAGAAGGTCGAGCTGCGCCTTTCGGCCGAGACACTGCTCGAGGACTTCGATATAGCGCATGAGCTTGACCGGCTGGTTGTTGCCGATGTTGAAGATGCGCCAGGGAGCATAACTCGTCGCGGGGTCTGGGCGATCACCGCTCCAGCCGGCCGCGGGAGCAGCAGGCTTCCCCATGACCCGGATGACCCCTTCGACGATGTCGTCGACGTAGGTGAAATCGCGCACCATTTCGCCGCGGTTGAACACCGGGATCGGCCGCCCCGCGAGGATTCCTTCGGTGAACCTGAACAGCGCCATGTCCGGACGACCCCAGGGACCATAGACGGTGAAGAAGCGCAGGCCGGTGCACGGCAATCCGTAGAGGTGAGCGTAGCTGTGCGCCATCAATTCGTTTGCCTTCTTGGTCGCCGCGTATAAGGAGACAGGGTGGTCGACATTGTCGTGCTCGGAAAACGGCAACCGCGTGTTTGCGCCGTAGACGGAGCTGCTCGACGCGAACACGAGGTGCCCGACTTTCGTGTGGCGGCAGCCCTCGAGCACATGCATGAAGCCGACCAGGTTGGCATCGACATAAGCCGAGGGGTTTTCGATCGAATAGCGCACCCCGGCCTGGGCGGCAAGATGCACCACCGAGTCGAATTTTCCGGCTGCGAAAAGCTCGCCCATCGGCTTGCGCTCGACGATGTCGAGCTTCTGAAAAAGGAACCCGGCACGCGCGCGCAGGCGCTCCAGGCGCGCCTGCTTGAGCCGGACGTCGTAGTACGCGTTCAGATTGTCGATGCCCACAACCTCGTCGCCGCGATCGAGCAGCTGGTGCGCCAGCGTCGAACCGATGAATCCGGCAGCTCCCGTGACAAGGACCTTCATTTCTGTTCACTATCCAATTGGGAACCGCCCTGTGCTTCCGCTCATGACACGCGCACATCCGATTGCGCGCCTTCCTCTCGGTATCCCCGCGGGTTCATGCTTTGCCAACGCCATGCATCGCGGCACATATCCTCGAGCGAGTGAGCCGCTTTCCATCCCAAGACCTTCTGCGCGAGCGCGGGGTCCGCATAACACTCGGCCACATCGCCAGCGCGCCGGGCGACACGCTCGATCGGAATCGGCCGACCGCTCGCACGCTCGAAAGCGCGCACCGCCTCGAGCACCGAGATTCCGCGCCCCGTCCCGAGATTCACCGTGAATCCCCGCCGCTCGCGTTGCATGGTTTCCAGCGCCGCAAGATGGCCGCGTGCGAGATCGACCACGTGGATGTAGTCGCGTACGCCGGTGCCGTCGCGCGTCGGGTAGTCGCTGCCGAATACGCGTACCTTGTCGCGAACGCCCGCGGCGACCTGGGCGATATTGGGCATGAGGTTGTTCGGAATACCTTGCGGGTCCTCACCGATCAATCCGCTCGCGTGCGCCCCTGCTGGGTTGAAGTATCGCAGCAAAGCGATGCGCCACGCGGCGGGTTCCGAAGCCGCCAGGTCCCCCAGGATCCGCTCGACCATCAATTTCGAATGGCCATAGGGGTTGGTGGGCCCGAGCGGAGCATCTTCGCGAATCGGCACCGAAGAGGCGCTGCCGTAGACCGTAGCCGAGGAGGAGAACACCAGCGCGCCGACTCCTGCCTCCGCCATCGCGCGGCACAGCGTCAACGCACCCTGCACGTTGTTGTCATAGTATTCGATAGGCTTTTCAACCGATTCGCCCACCGCCTTCAGACCGGCGAAGTGAATCACCGCGTCGAAGCGGTGTCGGGCGAATACCTCCCGCACGGCCGCCCGATCACGAACGTCCGCGTTCGTGAACTCGGGCGTCCTGCCGACGATCCGCGCGATGCGTCCAAGGACCGCGCGATGGCTGTTGCACAGGTTGTCGAAAATGATCGCTTCGTGCCCCGCCTGCATCAGCTCGACGCAGGTATGGGATCCGATATAGCCGGCCCCACCCGTCACCAGCACTTTCATGGCAGCTTGCGCGCGCTCAGATTTTGGGTGATAGGAAATGGGCGTTATCTACTTCTTGACAGAACCCGCACGGGTTACCAAGTCATTCAACAAACAGGCGCATTGCGCAATCATGAAGTCGTTGGGCAAGCTGGGTCAAGTGCGATGCCACTCAAGGTGGCTTCGCGTCGTCAACGGGCGTGTGTTGTCTCGCGCACGTGCGGGGAGGTCTTCGCACGCTTGTTGCGGCGTCTATAACACTACGGAGGGATCGGATCGCTAGTGTCGTCGGGAGCTTGCCCCGCGCTGACGAGACAGCCGAACAGGTAAGCTACGGCCATGCCGATCGAAAGCCACGCAATCAATACCGCCACCCAAGTCGTCCAGCTCATAGGGCTGTAGCCCAAAAAGGAAAACGAACCGGTTGGTCGCGTCTGGAATCTTGGCGTGACCTTATGACAATATCATGATGCTGCCGGGGCGGCCGAGTCGAGCGCGGCACCGAGGCGGAAAAAGGGGCCAACTGTCGTCGCGCCCTCAAAGGCAAGGATTTCGGCGAGAATTGCACCCTTCCAAAAGAAAAGGGGGGCAAGGACATATGAGTACAGTTGCCGTCGTCGGACTCGGTTACGTCGGTTTGCCGCTCGCGGTGGCATTCGGCAAGAAGTTCCGAACCATCGGATTTGACCTCAGCGCCGAGAAAGTGGAGAACTACCGACGCCACGTCGATCCGACGGGAGAGGTTTCCAGCGAGGAATTTCGTGCCGCGGCCCGGCTCACGGTCACAACCGATCCGGCGCAGCTTGCCGCCGCCGACATCATCGTGGTCGCGGTTCCCACACCGGTGGACGCCGTGCGCCAGCCGGACTTCGGACCGCTGGTCGGTGCGAGCACCGCGGTCGGCAAATACATGAAAAACGGTGCGACCGTGGTATATGAATCGACCGTCTACCCGGGCGCGACAGAGGAAGTGTGCATTCCGGTGCTTGAAAAAAATTCCGGGAAGACCTGGCTCAAGGACTTCAATGTCGGCTACTCGCCCGAGCGCATCAACCCCGGCGACAAGGAGCACAGGCTCGAGACCATCGTGAAGGTCGTCGCGGGCGATACACCCGAAACGCTCGACAAGGTCGCCAGTCTCTATCGCGCCATAGTCGAGGCCGGTGTATATCCCGTCTCGAGCATCAAGGTCGCCGAAGCCGCCAAGGTCATCGAGAACACCCAGCGAGACCTGAATATCGCGCTGATCAACGAGCTGGCGATCATCTTCAACCGCATCGGCATCGATACCCTAGAGGTTCTCCAGGCGGCCGGAAGCAAATGGAACTTTCTCCCGTTCCGCCCCGGCTTGGTCGGCGGCCACTGCATCGGCGTCGACCCCTATTACCTCACCTACAAGGCGGAGATGCTCGGCTACCACCCGGAGGTGATCCTCGCCGGGCGGCGCATCAACGACAACATGGGAAAATTCATTGCCGAGCAAACCATCAAGCAGATGATCCGCACCGGCAATCCGGTGAAGGAGGCCAAGGTCAACGTGCTCGGACTGACCTTCAAGGAAGACGTTCCCGACCTCCGCAACTCGCATGTCATAGACGTGATCAACGAGCTGAAGAGCTTCGGGATCCAGGTGTTTGTACACGACCCGGTACCCGATCCGGAGGCAGCGCGCCACGAGTATGGACTGGAGCTTGTGCCCTGGGAGAAGCTGCCGGTGGCCGATGCGATGGTGGTGGCCGTCGCCCATCGCCAATTCCGGAACATGGGTGCCGAAATGCTCGCGCGCAAAATCGTGAAGAGCGGCTCCTTCATCGACGTCAAGTCGCAGTTCGACCGCAAAGTACTCGCCGCGGCCGGACTGCACGTCTGGCGGGTGTAACAGCGCCGGCGCCCCGGCAGCCCGTAGCCGTCGAAAATTGCGGCTGGAAAAGTTGTTCGTTAGAGTAGCGAGACAGACGGCTCAAAGAGGGAGACATGCTTCGGCTGGTACAACAATATTTCAGCGATTCCGCCGCACGACTTCCGGACAAGCCGGCGGTCTGCTGCGCGAACGATTCGCTGAGTTTCCGTGAAGTCGAGGAGTTCACCAATGCGTTTGCACGCCACCTTCAGGCGGCCGGCGTCACCCGCGGTCAGTTCGTGCCCTTTTTCCTGGAAAAGAGCGTCCGCTCGATCCTTTCCGTTCTCAGTATCCTGAAGGCCGATTGTGCCTACGTGCCAATTGACTTCAAATCGCCGGGACAGCGCATGCAGTTGATTCTCAACGCCGCGGAAGCACGCGTGGTGATTGTCGACGATGAGAGCCAGGTCGTGTTTGAGCAGCTGATTGCCGCTGCTGAACGGCCGCTCTTGCTCAACATCAGCCGGTTCAAGCCGCAGAACGTGGCGCCGCTTCCCGCGAAAAACCTGTCCATCGATGTCGCCTACGTGCTGTTCACGTCCGGATCGACCGGTGTGCCCAAGGGTGTGATGATTCCGCACAAAGCGATCATCGACTACATCGAATGGTGTGTGGAGACGTACGAATTGACCGAAAACGACGTCATCTCCAATCATGCGCCGCTGTATTTCGACAACTCCACCTTCGATCTGTATTGCGCATTCAAGACCGGCGCCACGCTCCACCTGGTACACGAGGAATTGAACGCCGTCCTCCCGCGTCTGGTGAGCTGGCTTTCGGAGCGGCAAATCACCACGTTCTTTTGCGTGCCCTCGGTGCTGACTCTGTTGCTGCGTTCGCGTCGCCTGAAGCCCGACAGTTTTCCGAAATTGCGCCACGTCATCGCCGCCGGCGAGGTGCTGCCACGCGACATCCTGGCCGAATGGATGGAAATGTATCCGCATATCCAGTTCACCAATATGTACGGCCCGACCGAAATCACGGTCGATTGCAGCTATCACATCCTGCACGAGAAACCGGGCAAGGACATGCTGTCCATCCCGATCGGCAAGGCGCGGACCAACATGGAGCTCTTCGTGCGCACCGGCGGCGGCGAACTCAGCCAGGCGATCGGAGCCGAAGGCGAATTGCTGGTGCGCGGAACCTCCGTGGCATATGGCTATCTGGGTGACGCCAAGCGCACGCAAGAGGCCTTTATCCAGAATCCGCTGAACCGATTTTTCCACGATCCCCTGTATTGCACCGGCGATCTGGTGCGCATCGACGAAAATGCGGACTACCTGTTCCTCGGGCGAGCCGACGACCAGATCAAGTTTCTCGGTTACCGCATCGAGCTCGGCGAAATCGAAGCCTCGCTCGCGGGCATCGATGGCGTGCACGAAGGCGTGGTGGTGTTCAACAACAGCTCGGTCGAAGCCGAGCGCGAACTGGGTGCGCTGGTGAGCCTTGAAGAGGGGTTTGACCTGGATGCCCTGCGCCACGCCCTGCAGAAGCGCCTGCCCAAGTACATGGTTCCCACGCGTTTCAAGGTCACAGGCGAGGATTTTCCGCGCACGCCCAACGGAAAATACGATCGCAAGCGGACGCTGAAAATCGTATTTGGATAACGCACCATCGAGGCCTGGTCAGTCGCGACGATTGTCGTGCCGATCGTGTTCGCGAACGTGCCGGGCGGGCAAGCGTGCGGGCGTCGGCGGCCGGTCCTTCAACCAGACGATGACGCACGCTGCAATCACGGCAAGAATGGGATCGGTGGACTCGGCGACGCGACCCGGCAGGTAACGCTGCGCGCACTCACCGGCGATCAGCAGACCGCCGACGCCGCTGGCCGCAATCCCGAGCGACACGCCGGCCTCGCGGGCCATCCACACGGCGGCGCCGTACAGAAAGAACTTCCCTGAAATCACGCGAATCGCCGAATCCCGCGTGGCCTCGAGGAAGCCGCTGAACGGAATCCAATAGAACGGCCCCGCAGGGCCCGCAAAATGGAACGGGTCGAGTTCCCGCACGGCGATCAGCAGCACTGCGGCCGCGGCGAGCAGCCGCGTCCCGGCGTGCACCCGGGCCAGAGCAGGATGGAACACGAGCACGCCGGCGGCGAACGCGACGGCGAGCGGCCAGGGCGCGGCGCCAACGACGATGAACAGGCGCGCCGGCAGGACCAGGCACGCCCCAGCGAGCCCCAAGCGGTACGCGGACGACGTCAACGCCTCGCGCAGCAGTCGCCCGATGAGCAGAGCGGCCACGAATGCATCCGCAAGATCGATCCACCCAAGCGACGACACCTGCATGAGCGCATGAAGCGACTCGGAGAATTGGGGAATGCGCAGGATGGGAAAGAAGGGAAACCACTGAGACATCAGCCAGGCGGCAATCAACACCGCCGGCATCGGCCAACGCGGCGACGGCAGCCCCCAGCGCAGGTCGGACGGCAAGTGCCCGGCGATCGCGATGCCGAGCCGCGCGCCGGCGATCGTGCCAATGGTGTTGGTGAGAATGTCCAGCAGGGAGCTGTCACGTCCCGGAACCCATGCCTGGATCGTCTCGAGCGTAAAGGACAGGGCGGCGCCGAACGCCGCGAGCGCAATCCATCGACCTGCTGTCCTCGATCCCTTCCACCACCCGAGAACGCCGAGTACGCCAAGCGGCAGGTAGAAGCAGAGGTTGACGACGATATCGAGGTAGTCGCTTTTCCCGACAAGCGGCCGCAAACCCTCCAGAATCGTCGAGTGTCCGTGGAACGGGACGAACGTCCACGGATACAGCGTGAAGTAGGCGATGACGAAGACGCAGAGGAAGAAGAGCTTCTTCACGTGCGTGAAATTGTAGGCCGTTCGGTTTCAACCCGCACGTGCGCGCACTTGCCGACGACGGAGGCCGCCGGTGCCGGAGCTGCCCGGCGTCAGGCCTTCGGCCTCGCTAGATAGTAGATGGATGAGCAGGCGCTGTCGTCATCGCCCGGATGGAGCGTTTGTCCTGACTCGTCGAGACACTCGATCAATTCGAAGCCCGCTCCAGCCAACTGCTTGGCTTGGACATTCCGGAGAATGTAGTAATGCAGAACCGAGTGGTTATGCGCGCCGTCGTTGAGCAGCGCGTAATCCCGCTCGAAACGTTGCCTTGGTTTGATGCGCCGGTGATTGACAACGCTCCGAAGGTAGGCGGCGACTTCGCGTAGCTGATACAAGGGGTTGAGCTTGAACTCGAGCTGCGGAGCGGCAGTGCCTAGCGTACAGTTCCGATTGTGAGCCGAAAAAACAAGTAGACCCCCGGCCGCTAGCACGCGCCGCACTTCGCCGAGAACCTGCAGGCGATCCTCGTGAGAAACCGCATCGAAGAGGTTGTTGATGGCAAAAACGGTGTCAAAGCTGCCAGCGTCGAACCGCGTCAAATCCCGCATGTCTCCCTGAGCGAACGAGAGCCCCGAAAAGTTTCGCTGACAGTATTGCACCATGTGCGGCGAAAAGTCGACGCCGACATATTTATCCGTCAGCGGGCGGAGATAGAACGCAAGCCGTCCCGCTCCGCATCCAAGATCCAGCACCCGGCGACGATGAATATCGTCACGATACCGAACCATGACGACAGCCTCCGCGGGATCCAAATTCACTCTCGTATAGTCCTTCACGAGATCGGACCGCCGGTAAAGCTTGAGATTGATCTCGTCTTGTGCCGAGGACACTTTATCCCGCAGACCGGTAACGTTGCACGAGGTGCTGCACGATAGTACCGATAAGCTCACAACGTGGAAATCTTACGGAGAACGTATGATCTGCCCCTTCAATGAACCGGATCGCTATCCGTTTCTCTCGAATCAGCTTCTTGACAGTGTCGCCCCCGCCAGTGGTGAGCAGCGCGTAGCCGGGATCCATGCGTGACAATATGAATGTGAGCTCCCGTCCGGACGCGAGTAACCGAGGCAAATCTGTCTCAAGGTCGTCTGCGGTCGTCATCGCCGCGTCCGCGGGATTCCATCTCCTGCGCCATGACCGCATCTTTGCCGCAATCCTGATTCGTGCTTGTGCGACTACAAAGTAAAATATATCGAGGACATCAGACTCGCCGCGCATGAGTTTCAGCCAACGCGCGGGGCTGCGAATCGAAATCATGTATTCTTGCCACCGCACATGGTGTTTATACGTAGGTTGGCGGAGCGACATTCCGCGCTTATAGTAGAAAGTGAGAGGATTGATCAGCGCGCATTCGGCGACACGATGCCCGGCCAGGTCCAGGCCCGCGTGGAACGCCGTATGGGCCCCGGAGCACAATCCCATCAATATGAATGGCTCGGATCCGTACTTCGTCGCGAGCGTATTCAGGGCCAACGCGATCTCGGCGCTTGCCGTCGGCGGATACACATCATTTTCGCGTTCGGGTTCATCCGGGACGCTATCCCCGAGGCCTGGCAAATCCAGGCGGAAACAGCGAAATCCGGCAAGTGACAGCGATCGCGCCAGCAGGACATAGAGCCGGTTCGATCCCACGTGGTGGACCGCACCTGCGTTGGGCAACACGACTATCGGCACTGTCGGAACTGCCGCCTCCACGGGTTCGCTCATAATTCCGAATCGCTTGGCAGATCGGCCAAAAAGGATGATGCATTCCCGGATCTCCCTATGCCTCATTACCGGCAAGTCCGGACAGACCGTCGGCGGCGCAAACTGCATGACTCGTGCGTTGTCGCACACAATTGGATCGGCGGCCCTTTCCATATCCTGCCGCGTCCCGCTCGAAATGACCCATGTCACCAGCTCGCCAATTGCCGCATGCGGTACCTTCGTGTCTTGTGCCTCCGCCATCATGTCGATATAGCCTGGTAACCTCCGTTGCTCGACCCGCAAGCCGCCCTGAGACCAGGCAACGCGCAGCGATGGGTCTTCGGCGAAATCAACTCGCGATGCGATCAGTATCCGCTTGGCTCTTGGCACGGTTGACTCGAGATTCAAGCCGCTGAGCTCGCGCTGGGTCTGTTTCGTGTAGACGAATCCGCCGGCCTCGAGGTCGCTCGCCCCGGTTGGCTTTGGGCGAAATGGCGAGCTGCCAGTCAGCTGTATTGCCTTCAATTCGCGGACATAGGCGCGACCCCGGGTACAGGGTGCCCACAGCGCCAGAAACGATATCTCCGCGTCGGTAGACGTTAGTGCGGCGAGCGTCGCCCCGATTCGGAGGCCCGCCAGCCCCATCTCCTGGCACCCGGACAGGCGCCGCACTTGCGCCATCGCTTCACGAATGCTCGACAGCCAGGCGGCTAGGCGATCGGGGTCCTCATCCGCCCCGGCAGAGTTGCCGGTGCCGTCGTAATCAAAGCGCAACGTCGGTACGCCAGCGGCGGCACATCGATCAGCGAGATGTCGCAGCGAGCGGTGAGAGTTTACGTACTCATGGCCCAGCGGCGGACAAATTACCATCGCGAGAGCGCGACGGACTTTAGCGACTGGTTCATGGTACCAGCCGAATAGCGGACGGGAAGCAGGGCCAAAGTAAAACGGTGTGCGCTCAACAGCGCTTGACTGGCTTGCCAGTGGCGCGACTGCCCCATCCGTTCGTGCCGGGCCCGATAAGCCATTGGGCATAACCATCCCGGAATCGCCAAGACCGCTCATGTCGTCACGCTGATACGGACCGTTTCGGTGATGTTGAGCGCCTCGACATATCCCTTTATGCTCGCGGGCGCGTCAGGCAGGCGCCGGCAGCCAATCGTTTTTTGACGGCCCGGCAGGAGATTGAAATAGTTGTCGTCGGGCAGAAATCCTTTGACATCGATACGCGCGGCGTACAGAAATGTGTCGCTGGTGATCACCAGGCGGAAGTTCCCGTCGTCGAGCGGCTCGGCTACCGCGACTACGCCGCTAGCGGCCCGATGCACAGGTTGAAACGGTTCGGAAAAGTGAAACGATTCGCTGATGACGGAACCGTCGGTACCGAATAGCGATGCGACCACCACATCGTGCTTGGGCGGGCCAAACCGGTAAGCATAGGAAACATCGTAGAAGCCATCCAACATAGCATCGGACGCGAAATTGGCCTTCGACCGCGACGGGATCTGGCAATCAACCCGCGCTTTGGTGATGACTACTCGGCCACCCTGCAGCAGTTGCAGTTCCAGGACGGCAGAAAGCGGCCTGTCGGTCTCGTTAATTACGTGAGCCTGGATGCCGTCGAGACCTTCATCCGTGAGTATCACCGCTTGCGGTTGCCAGACGCGCCGCAGGTAGTAGTAGCAAGCCTTCGGTACGCCGTCGCTGTCGAGGATGCCCCACCCTGCCCCCGGCCACAAATCGCGTAAAAACCAGACCAATGCTCCTCCGCAGCGGCTGTTCACGCTTCGCCATTCCGAGTACACCTTCCCCATCAACTCACCGGTGGTAACACGGCTCAATGCCAAGTAGCGCATTGTATCGAAACAGCGCATCCGAATCGGATCCAGACCAAATAGAGCCTTGAAATAGTGATCACGCACGTCCTCAAAGTCCCAGCCGGCCCCGCCATCGCGCGGGACGCGCTCTTTCCAGCGTGGATGGTGAGTTGCCGGAAGCTCTGCATCGAATACGCGATCCACCATGTCTGGCTCCGGGACGTTGGAAAATCCGAGACACTCTGCCGTAAATCGCACATTGTCCCGTCGGACCTGGGCGACCGGGCGCAGGTAGGCGCCAACGCCAAAGTAGTGAGTCAGCCCCGTGCCGACGTGAAATGGCATTGCGCCGCCGCTGGGCGTCGAAGGCACATAGGGGATTCCCGGATGCCAGCGTCGGCACAATTCCGGGATTAGCGTCGAAAACAGGGGGCTACGCCACAGCTCCCGGGGCATGCCGAGCATTGCCGCCTGCTGCTCGACCTCGCTATTGCCGCAATACACCGCGATGCAGACGTGGCGACTAAGACGCTTTAACTGTTGCGTTACCTCGACCTCGACCGAGGCACGGAAGGATTCATCGTCAATCGGGTAATCCATGTTGGCAAACATGAAATCCTGCCAAACCAGGATGCCGAGCTCATCGCACAATCGGTAGAATGCCTCCTGCTCGTACACCATGGTGCCGACAACCCGGACCATGTTCATGCCGGCTTGCTGCGCCAGGCGCAGGCTGTGCACCAAGTCTCCGGTCGTCCCGCTGAGCGACACGATGTCGTTTACGGTCCAGCAGGCTCCGCGGCAAAACACCGCCGCGTCGTTAATGAGAAACTGGAAGTCACCATTGTCGTTTTGCACTTCGGTGCTTTTGAAACCGACTCGCCCAACATCCACCGACACGATGCGACCGTCGATCGAAACCTCAAGCTTGCAGGCATGCATCACCGGATGGCCGTGAGTGTGCGGCCACCATAGCGGAAGGTTCGCTGCCACGATGCGACCCGACAAACGGTACCCAGCACTTGCGTGCTCAATTTTCAGGTCGTGACGGCTATTCGATAGCAACAACGTGGCGGCGACTCGGGCGTCCGTGGCCAGTAGAAGGGTGGCCGAGAACTCAAGGACACCGGTATGCCCCTCGACAAACGGACGAATATCGATATCCGTTATCGTCTTCTCGTGCCGCTGCTCAAGCGTGATGGGGCGCCAGGGACCCACCGGCGCCAAGGGCGGTGACCATCCCGGGATGCGGCCCAACAGCGTACTGCGGAGCCAGCGGAGCTGTTGATGCTTAACCAGCCTGGTTTTCCAGCGCGGGCGCGGCCTGCGCTGCTCCAGAGCGGCGCCGAGGGATCGGAAGCAAATTACAATTTCATTTGAAGCGCGGAGGAGCGCGCTGATCTCAACGGTATGCGCCTGAAACATATTGTCCGACTTGAGGATCGGCTGCGCATTGAGCCATACTTCTGCGAGCGTAGCCAATCCTTGCAGGTGGAGGAGAACCTGGCCGCCGGGGGTCTTCTTCCTTGCAACGAGTTCAGCCCGATACCACCAGTCCCTGGCGTCACAATCGAGCGGTCTGCCAAAATCCCAAGGCCCTGCGCCGCGCAGAGCCTGCGCAACCGTCCCGGGGACTGGCGCATCGGGTATCCATTGCAGTGCAGGCTCGTCGAGCTGAGACGGGCCATTGAAGGCGCCAGGTTCAGTCGAGCAAACGGACCATGTTCCGAATGCTCCAGGTTCGTTGCTCGCATCATGCACCATGCCCGGACTTGCTCCTTGTAATTGGAATCCAGAGCATACGCGGCTGTCAGAGATAGCGTGTCTTCAAGCCGGTGGTGCCGCGCTGCCAGCGCTCGGCCATGGCCTCGAGCGGCGAGAGATCGAGCGGCTTGCGACGGTTCATTGCCCGGGCGAGTTGAAACTGGAGGGTCTTCGCGCCTTCCGAGATCTCGCCGAAGAGGCGAATCTCCTCGTCCAGTTCACCTTCTCCCTGTGCGGCCAGCCAATGCAGATAGGTTTGCGAAAGCTCGAAACATGCGCCGTATTGCCGCAAGGTAGCGAAGGAATACTGATGAAATGCCTCGAGGTTTTTCTCCAGGAGCCAGATCAAGTCTTTTTCGAAGCGTGCCTTGAAGCTCAAAAAGGGATTCTCGGTCGGCACCAGTTCGAGATGTCTGCGCAGCAGCTGCAACGAGCCCTGCAGCAATGAGCGGCCATCGCGCCTGGCCCCGCCGCGAATCTTCACGAATTCAACATACGGCGGAAGCGCGGCCGGATCCGGCTCGCCCCGCAGGCGCAAGACATCGAGAAAGTCATCCCCTCCGACGTGATGGTATCCTTGATTGTGGAAATATCCCATGTGATGGCGCGCCGCGTCGATTTCATTGACGGCCACGGTGGATTTTACGTGCGCCCGCTTGTACGCCGTTCCGGCGGTATCGGGCAGGTAGTATGAATCCAGCTCGGCCAGGACCGGCCGGCCTCTCTCCACTTGCTCCTCGATATGCGCAACCAACGGACGCCAGATGGCAAGCTCCTGCACGTCCAGTCCGTAAAGTTCGTACATGTCAAGCAACGGACACTTGAAAAACGTCCATTGGTCGCCCTCGAAGTCGATCGTCAGCGTAAACGGCAACGCCGCAATCGGCTCATAGCCGAGCGCGTGCAGCAGCTCGATCCAGACATCCACGTAGCAGTTCGTCTCGGCCCAGGTGCGTCCCTCTTGATGGATCGGGTGACGCTGGTAAGTGCTGGGGTCGAGCGCAAGAATCCGCTTCGTCATAGATCCAGCACACCGCGCCCTTCAGCCGGCCAATTGGCGAGCGCTTCTGCCTGATATTTCAAATAGGCAGCATCCAAACTATTTTCCGCGGGGCACACTGGACCTAGCCCTCCCGCTGTGTCAACAGCATCGTTGCGTTGTGATTCATAATGCGGTCGTTGTTGACCATCAGCGCAGCGCCGTAGGCATCCCGCAAATGCCGGCAAAGACTGAACTTTGAATCGTTACGGTAACCGGAGATCCCGCAGATCAACAAGGCGCGACTGACAATATCGACAATCAGAGTTGAGCTCGCAAGCTTGAGATTATTGGTGCGGATGGCGAATCCAAAGCTACTGAACATGTCCTGCTGACCGTCGGCCAGCATGCGACGGTAATCGGTGACCGCCACGGCGATGTTGTTGCGCATCCCCTGTAGCACACTGCTCACCTCCGCGAGACGCAGTGACGACGTGGGCGGAATGCTCGGGTTGCGCCGAGCCTCCTCGCGGACAAAACCGCGGGCATGATTGACGGCATCGGTCGCAATTCCGAGCCACAGCGATCCCCACACAATGTGAGAGTAGGGGTGCATCGTCTGGCTCAGAATTTCGGCAAACGGGATCGGCAATACCTGCTCGGCCGAACCGCTCGCCGTCAGCACGAATCCTGAACTGCAGGTCCCGCGGAACCCCAGCGTATCCCAGCCTGAAATCGGCTCGAGCGTGTAGCTGTCCTTGCGTGCCAGCACCATCACCTGGTCGCTCGCCGGTGCGCCAGCCGAACGCCGACAGGTCGCCATGATATCGTCGGCGTAAGCCCCGTAGGAGATGACAGGCGCCTTCTTGACCAGCTGGAATCGCCCCTCCCGGATTTCGATTGCGCAGACGCTCGAACGCAGGTCACCACCGGTTCCGACCTCGGTGGTGGCGGACGCAATCAACCGTTGCTGCAGAATCAATTCCTGCAGGTAGGATCGAAAATAGCTCGACCCGAGACCATGATGGACCATGCAGGCCACCTGGATCTGATGCATCGCATAGATCATCGCCACGGAACCGTCGTACTGTCCCAGGACTTCACAGATCTTCGCAATCTGGATCACATCCAGTCCCATCCCGCCCAGCTCGGCCGGAACGTAGGCACTGAGCAGCTTGAGTCCCTTGAGCGCGCCGATTCCCTCCGACGGGAACCGGGCGTCGCGATCGACGTCGCGCGCGGACGCCAGAACGACACCGCGGCCGATCTCATGGACTCGATCAAGCAGTCGACTGAAGTCCTCGGTCGCTACGCTCTGCTGGCGCGATGGTTGCATGGAAAAATCCTCCAGAAATTCCGGGTGATTGGCGGGCGCAAGCGCTACTTGTCAACGAGCTTCTGGACCGCATCAACAATGAACTCGATGCTGGCAAAGGTCTTACGGCTGAGCATGTTGTCGGGAAACTCGATATTGAATTGCTCTTCCAGAGCCAGCATCAAGCCAACTGTTGCCAACGAGGTCAACCCGGCGTTATACAAATCACTGGTATCCTGGAGCTGATCGACCGGGCTCGAAAGTCGACCGTGCTGGGTGAGAATATCGCGAACCTTATCTGCGTACATTTGCAATCCTAATCATCGGAGTCGACCGGAGCTTGCAACCTGGTCTCGTCACCTGACGAGCCGGAAGGCAGCACTACCGGCCAAATAATGTCTCCAGCCAATTGCAAAGGACACTCCAATAAATTGCCATAGCCAGAAATGAGTTAATACGCAAAACTAACTCAAATCTGGCATGATTGTAAGCAAAAAACGCGCCAGCGAGTTGAATTCCTTGGGGGAAACTGCGGAAACGGCACCTTTAAACAGATTCCCCCACGGGGTCTCTGTCTATAAGCGATTGCGCCACGTCCAAGTAGGAATCTCCCAGAACATCATTTAGTTGGATTCGTGCAAATGACGAGACTGGTATGAAGCAACTTACAGTGGGTCTGTTGGTAAACGGCGCTTACGCAGACAAATATGTATATGAGTTGGCTCTCTGGGCAAGAACCCGGCCCAATATCAGAATCTCGCATCTCATAGTTTACTCTTGCCGGCTCAACTCGAAACGAGACAGCATCTCACCTGATATTTCCGGGGAAGCGTCATGCAATCGGGTTTCAAAAATCCTGCTCCGGCTCATGACGTCGCTAGAATCTTCCCGCCTTAAGCGTATCAGCTTGCACAGGGACCATGATCACCAGTTTGACTTACGCAAAATAGTCCATGCAATACTGGAAGTAGGCTCGATTGTGTCCAAATCCGGTCGCGTGCATCAATTCTCCGACGAGGATATCGAAAGGATAAGAGCGCTGGAGTGCGATGTCCTAGTAAGGTGCGGCACGGCTGAACTTGAGGGGGGCATTCTCAACGCGGCCCGACTTGGGATCATATCCTTTCACTATGGCGATAACCGGGTGATCAGGCGGGGGGCGCCAGCAGGGTTCTGGGAGTGGTATCTCAGGTGGCCAAAAACCGGCTTCGTTATCCAGCGACTGACTGAAGACCCGGATCGTGGGGATGTATTGGTTAGAGGCTTTTTCAGGACGCAGAAAAGCTTTCTCCTGAACCAGGCGCTCCTGTATAAGAAGGCAAACCATCATCTTCAAGATCTACTCACCCGAGCTGCCGATAATGGCCATCTACCCGAGCCGGAAGCTTCTTTTCCCTGTTCGGTGC
>VBCT01000144.1 GCA_005882235.1 Betaproteobacteria bacterium | reverse complement strand
ATCAGCTCCTGCCGCTCCGCCTTCACCGCCGCGTTTCTCAGACGCCGCGCGTCGTCTGCGCCCGAGTGCCGCAGCACCAGGCCTTCGGGCACCGAGAGCGTGATTTTCTCGGCGAATTCGGCACGGATTCGTTCGGCCAACTCGTTCGGGATGCCGTCCTTCGCGGCCACGACGTCGATTGCGGCGATCGCCGCCTTGCCGAGGGCCATCTGGGCGCGCTGCTGCTCCTCCTGCAGGCTCCAGTCCCGGCCGACCTTGAGCATGCGGATGAGAGGCTTCAGAGTCAGCCCCTGCAGGACGAGGGTCACCGCGATGACGACGAAGGTGAGAAAGATGATCAGGTCGCGCTCGGGAAACGCATTTCCGTCTTGCAGCGTCTGGGGCAGCGCGAGGGCGGCGGCCAGCGACACGATGCCGCGCATCCCGCACCAGCCCATGATGAACACCTCCCCCTCCCGGGGCGGCTCGACCTGCTCTCCGAGCATGGCCCTCGCCACAAGCGGCAGATAGGTGGCCGGGTAGACCCAGGCGAAGCGCACGAAGATCGCGACCGCGCTCACGAAGGTGCCGTAGAAAAAGAGCTCCCCGACCGAGTAGTCGGAGAGCCGCGCGACGATTCCCGAGAGCTGCACGCCGATGAGGATGAAGATCAGGGTATTCAGCAGGAACACGAGCAGATTCCACACCGAGCGCGCGATGATGCGCATCTCGGCCGAGACGATCTCCGGGGAGTAACGCCCGCGCACGATGCCCGCCGCGACCACGGCGAGGACGCCCGACACCTGAAGCGACTCGGCGAAGATATAGGCGACGTACGGAACCGCGAGCGTGGTCAAGACCTCGATGAACGCATCTCCGAGATACCGGTGAATGAAAACGAACACCCGCCCCATCAGGAGGCCGATCACGACGCCGCCGACCGCCACGCCGACGAATTCCTGGCTCGCCTGCCACAGCGAGAACGCGCCGGTGAGCACCGCCGCCACCGCGAACTTGTAGATGACCAGGCCCGAGGCGTCGTTCACCAGGCTCTCGCCCTCGAGCACGGTCACCACGTTGCGCGGGATGTTGACCCGCGAAAGAATGGCGGTCGCCGCCGCTACGTCGGGCGGCGAGACGATCGCTCCGAGCACGAAAGCCGCGGACCAGGGAATGTCGGGAATGAGGAGCTTGAGGGTCGCGCCGACCGCGAGCGTGGTCGCGATCACGAGCCCAATAGCGAGCAGCCCGATCGGGCGGATGTTCGCCTTGAACTCGTGCCAGGACGTGAGCAAGGCCGCCTGGTAGAGAATCGGCGGCAGTACGAGCACGAGCAGGAACTGCGGGTCGAATTGAAGCTGCGGCAGCCGCGGCACGAAGCCGAGCGCCCCGCCCCCGATCACGAGCGCGATCGGGTAGGGAAACTTGAAGTGCCGCGCCACCCATCCCAGCGCCACTGCGCACATCATCAAGAACAGGACCACTTGCAGCAGGGCCATGGCCGCCTCTCCCCTCACGAGCCGCCATTAAATCATGCCGGACGGCCGCGTACCATGCCAGGAGCATGCGCAGCCCGGAAGCGGCAGTTTGACCGCTTCACCCTCGCTTGCTAGCCTAGCGTCCATGGAATTCCCGCGCGTCAAGGTCGCGCCCTGAGCGGCACGCAGGCGGCAATGCATCCCGGATTGCCCACGCGTACCACGGCGCTCGGACTGGCCGCGCTGCTGATCGCCTCGGCCCTCGGCTACTGGGGCGTCAGCGCTTACCGCAAGAGCCAGCTGCAGAGAGCGGTGACCGCGCTCGTGCAGGACTCGAGCGAGCGGCTGCGAGGGGCGCTCGCCGTCGAAACGGAAGCGGTGCATGACGATACCGCCCCGATGGTGCGGAGGCTCGACGACCAGGCGCAGGAAGTGGACAAGCACGTGATCGAGCTGCGCGGCATAAGCGCTTCGCCCAATCAAGCGCTAGTCGACGCTGCGGAGGAGTACATGCTCACCGTGAGGCAGATCCTGCGCAACCAGGCGGCGAGCCACCGCTATCGCATCCAGGTTTCGGCGAGCGAACAGGCGCTGCGCGATCACATGCGCAAGGCGAACCGGCGCTCGGGAAACTGGATCAAGGAGGCGCTGCGCGCCAAGGATCGCATGGAGAAGGAGTATTTCGATTACCGGATCTCGGTCGATGCCTTCGGCCGGCTGCTCGAGTCCTATCCCGCAACCCGGAAGAAGCTTGCCCTGCAGGTCGGCGCGGGCCTGCTCGTCGAGGAGGCCGTCGCCGCCAACGCCCGCAAGCGCGCGCTCGCCACCTCGAAGCGCGTCGCCGACGACGTGGAACGGGCAAGACAGCTCGCCGCCGTACGCTGAAGATCAACAAGGAAGGACAAGCATGGATTCCTCGGGAAAGGTCGCCATCGTCACGGGCGCGGGCAGCGGCATCGGACGCTCGGTCGCCCTCGCCTTCCTTAAGGACGGCTACCGCGTCGCGCTCGCCGGGAGGCGCAAGGAGCGCCTGGAGCAGACCGCGAAGGACTCCGGAGCAGGCGAGCGCGCGCTGGTCGTGCAGACCGACGTCACCGAGCCGAAATCGGTGCAGGCGCTGTTTGCTGCGACGAAAGCGAGGTTCGGGCGCCTGGACGTGCTCTTCAACAACGCCGGGATCGGCACGCCGGGAAGCATCATGCTCGAGGATCTCGCGCTGGAACAGTGGCAGGCCGTGGTGAACACGAACCTCACCGGCATGTTCCTGTGCACGCAGGAAGCGTTCAGGATCATGAAGAGCCAGACCCCGCGCGGCGGGCGCATCATCAACAACGGTTCGATCTCGGCGCACGCGCCGCGGCCGAACTCCGCGCCCTACACCTCCACCAAGCACGCGGTCACCGGGCTCACGAAGTCGAGCGCCCTCGACGGCAGGAAGTACGACATCGCCTGCGGCCAGATCGACATCGGCAACGCGCGAACGCCGCTCGCCGCGCGAATGGCCGACGGCGTTCCGCAGGCGAACGGCGAGATCAGGCCTGAGCCGCTGATGGACGTGGACCACGTCGGCGCGGCGGTGCTGCACATGGCGAACCTGCCGCTCGAGACCAATGTCCAGTTCATGACCATCATGGCCACCAAGATGCCGTTCATAGGTCGCGGCTGAATCGATCCGCAAATGCTGTTTGCGAGCGAGTAGAGCGCGCTTGCGCGTCGCGGAGGTTTGCACGCGGCCGGGCTTCTGGGACAATTGCGCCTTTTGCGCGCGCCCGCCCGTTTCCCATGAGTGAAAAAACCATCCGACGCGAAGACGCGCGCCTGCTGACCGGAGGCGGCCGCTATACCGCGGACTGGAACCTGCCCGGGCAGCTCTACGCTTTCTTTCTGCGTTCTGAGCGCGCGCACGCGGAGATCGTCTCGATCGACGCGAATCCCGCTCGAGCGCGTCCCGGCGTGCACGCCGTGCTGACCGGGTCCGATTACGCGGCTTCGGGATGGAAGTCGCTCCCGGGCGGCGTGAGTTATGAAGGCGTGGGAGGCCAGAAGCAGAAAAAACCCTTCTGGCCCGCGCTTGCCCAGAAGAAGGTGCAGTACGTCGGCCAGCCCGTGGCCCTCGTGGTCGCGGAGAGCGCGGCGCTCGCCCAGGATGCCGCCGAGGAAATCGCGGTCGAGTACCGCGATCTTCCCGCCGCGATCGGTTTCGAGGGGGCGACGCGCCCGGGCGCAGCGCAACTGCACGAGGACATCCCCGGCAACCTCGCCTTCGAATACGAGACGGGCGACGCCGCGGCGGTGCAGGCCGCTTTCGCCGGGGCGGCTCTGAAGACGCGGCTCACGGTGCGCAGCCAGCGTCTCGTCGGCAATCCGATCGAGCCACGCGCCTTCCTCGCGAGCTTCGATGCGGGCAGCGGCGTCTTCACCGTCTATTCGCCCAGCCAGGGACTGAACGGCATGCGCGGCTTTCTCGCCGCGGCCACCGGCCTCCCCGGAGAGAAGATCCGCGTCGTCACCGAGCTCGTAGGCGGCAGCTTCGGAATCCGCAGTTATTCCTACGCCGAGCACGTCGCGGTGATGCTCGCCGCGCAAACGCTCGGCCGCCCGGTGAAATGGGTGGCGACGCGCTCGGAGATCTTCCTTTCCGACAACCAGGGGCGCGGGCTCACGCTGACCGGAGAGCTCGCGTTGGCCCGCGACGGCGGGTTCCTCGCGCTGCGCTTCGACGACGGCGCGGACCTCGGCGCCTTTTCAACGCCTTTCGGCCCGCAGATCGGCTCGCGCAACATCACCATCACCATGGGCGGCGTGTACCGGATCGCGGCGATGCACGCGCATACGCGCTGCGCCTATTCGAACGCCGTTCCGGTCTCGGCGTACCGCGGCGCCGGGCGGCCCGACATCGCCTGCGTGATCGAGCGCCTCGTCGATCGCGCTGCGGCCGAGCACGGCTTCGACCCGATCGCGCTGCGGCGGAAGAATTTCATTCCGCCGGAGGCGATGCCCTACAGGACCGCGAACGGCACGACCTACGACTGCGGCGAGTTCGAGAAGGTAATGGACAAGGCACTGGGGCTCGCCGACTGGAAGGGCTTTCCGGCCCGGCGCGAGCGCGCGCAGCGCGAAGGGAAGCTGCGCGGCATCGGCATCGCGACTTTTCTCGAGGCGAGCGCGGCGGGAGTCGCGCCCAAGGACCAGGCGTACGCGCGCTTCGACGCATCGGGGATGCTGCACGTGAGTTGCGTGTCGCAGTCGACCGGCCAGGGGCACGAGACCGCGTTCGTGCGCATTCTCAGCGAAGGCTTGGGCCTCATTCACGAAAATGCAGGCGAGCGCATCCGCATCCACGAGGGCAACCTCGACCTGACAGTGGTGGGCAACGGCACCGGGGGCTCGCGCTCGCTCTACGGCGCGGGGAGCGCGGTCAAGCTCCTCGTCGCCAAGCTGATCGAAACGGCGAAGCCGCTCGCCGCAGAGGCACTGGGCGCGGACGCCGTCGAATATAAGGACGGGAAATTCGAGGCCGGGAGGAAGTCGATCGGCTTCTTCGATCTCGCGCAGAAGCTCGCGGCCTCGTCCCCGCACCCCATGGACTGCGTCGCCGAAGGCTCTTTCGGTGCGACCTTCCCGAACGGCTGCCACATCGCGGAGGTGGAGATCGATCCCGAGACCGGCGTCGTCGACGTGGTCAACTATGCGACCGTGGACGATATCGGCAACGTCGTGGATCACACCAGCGTCGAAGGCCAGGTGCACGGCGGGGTGCTGCAGGGAGTGGGGCAGGTCCTCGCCGAGCACGCGATCTACGACTCCGACACCGGGCAACTGCTCGCGGGCAGCTTCATGGACTACCCGATGCCGCGCGCCGACTGGATGCACGCCATCCGCTGCGACGAGCACCCCGTGCCCACCAAAGCGAACGCGCTCGGCGCGAAAGGCGTGGGCGAATCGGGAACCTCAGGCGCGCTCGGCGCGACCCTGAACGCGATTCTCGACGCGGTGCGGCCCGTGGGCATCACCGACCTCGACATGCCGGTGACGCCGGACCGACTGTGGCGTGCGCTGCGAGATGCGCGCAACAAAGCAACGTAACGCGTGTCATTCCCTGCCGCAGGGAATTTTTTTGGATCTAGTCCGCAACGCCTCTTTGCGGCGACGGCAGCCCGTCGCCCGGTGCGAGCCGCAGCCGCTTGGCGACGGCGCTGAGCCCGCCCGCTGCAAGCACTATCCCGGCCACCCAGAGGGCCAGAATTGCAAGACCCGCCGCGCTCGGTCGCGACCACGGCGTCTTCCACAGCACGTCCGCGCGGTCGATCATCCAGTGCCAGCCGGTGTCCGCCATGATCGCCGAGAGGATGATCATCCCGACCCGGCCAGGCAACACGTACCGCCGCACCACCGCAAGCGCCGGCAACATGGCTGCAAGGACCATGATCTGGCCCAGTTCGATGCCTATGTTGAACGCGAAGAGTGAAACGAGCAGATGGGTCCCGGCGAACTGGAAGTTCTCCTGGAGGCCGTACGAGAAGCCGAAGCCGTGGACCAGTCCGAAAAGGCCCGTGATCAGGACGCGCCGCTCGAGGTTGACGCCCATGATGTTCTCGAGCGCCATGTAGACGATCGATGCGGCGATTGCGGTCTCGACGAAAGGTGGGAACCATTTGCCCGACGGCGCGAGATCGAGGGCCGAGCCCAGCAGCGTGAACGAATGCGCGACCGTGAAAACCGTGATCACCGACAGGATCTGCCGCCAGCCGCGCAGCGGAATCACCAGGCAAAGCAGGAAAAGCAGATGATCGTAGCCGGTGAGGATGTGTGCGATGCCGAGCCCGGTGAAGCCCCCTGCCGCGCGCATCCACGTCGGGTTGAGCGCGACCGTTCCCGAGCGGCCGGTGACAACCATCGCCCGGCTGTCTTCGCCGAGCGGCATGTAGCGCAGCGCGAGCTTGAGGGCATCCCCGAGCTCAGGGCCAGCGGTCGTGCGCACGGAGAACTCCGAGCCCGGCGAGCCGATCGGATACGTGATCCGGGCATCCACGTAGCCCTGGTCGATGTAAATGCTCGTGCCGCGTTCGAGCGGCTCGGCCACGTGGCTCGCGGCTTGCTCGTAGGTTTCGAAGGAACGATCGGACGGCAGCGACAATCGCCCCGTCGCGTGCGAGGCGACCAGCGGCCGATCATTTTCGAAGAGCATGATGTCCTTCTGGATCGCAGCGAGCGCTCGCTCGACCGCCGGTGCCGAGCTGTCGACGTCGATTTCGGCGCCGGCGACCGGAAACTTGACCGACTTGAACAGGTACAGCGGCGCACGGAGGACGAGCTCGGCCCGGCCCGGCTCGATCCTGACGAATGCGTTGATGACCGAGTCAAGCTTGAATTCGTGCGCGCGCACGATCTGCACGCATGCGGCGGCACCGGTAAGGACACTCCATGCCGCAAGTCGCAAACCGCGAGCTTTCATCTCACTCCTCGGTACGGGTATTGAGCCGGCGGCTTGCCCAAACGAACCCACGTCACCCGGCGGCGATGCCGGGTGACGCGGGTATGCGATCCTACAAGTGGAGCAGCCGGGGGCTATCGTTTCCGGCCGCAGCTCACATCAGTCGTCGCAATTGTCGTTGCCTCTACCCCTGCCGTTATTGCACTCGACCCGCGTGAACTTCTGAACGCGCCGGCCGTTGATCGTCTCACCGGTGTAGAGGTTGCCCTTCGAGTCGAGCACGACGCTGTGCAGGAACGTGAACTGGCCTGCCTGGAGCCCAGGCGCGCCGAACCCGGAGAGGATCGTGCCCAGCACGCGGCTCATGATGTGCACGATCTCGTTCCCTCCATCGACCTCGAACATGAGATTCTGCGCATAGTCGTTGGAGAACGCGAGGTCCCACGCCGAGCCCGCGGTGCCGAGCCCTGGTGCGCCGCCGATTCCCAGCGTCACGCCGGTACCCGGAACGACCGGGATGATCCGTTGAAACACGCCGGTCTTGGTGAAGACCTGGATGCGGTCGTCGGCGCGATCGCACACATACACCAGGCCGTCGTTGCCTAGGGTAATGCAATGCGGATGGCCGCCGTCGCCCGAGGCAAACAAGCCGGGCGAGTCGGTCGACGGGTTGTTCACGACCCCCGCCACTCCGCCCCATTGCCGCAGCCAGGTGCCACCCGAGCTGAACACCACGACGCGGTGGTTGCCGTACCCGTCCGCGATGTAGATGCTGCCGCGTTCTCCCGTCACCGGATCCCTGTTCGGATCGATGTACATGTTGGCAGGCTGGTTGAGAAGCGTGTGACTCATGTTGGCAAGGGGATTGGCGCCAGAGTTGCCGCAGGTGTTGGCAGGCGGGTTGTCGCACACCCCGCGCGTCCCGATCTGCAGGAGCGGCAGGTGCGAGCCACCGTGCGGGTATTTCTGCACGATGCCATCGCCGTTGCCCGCGATCCAGACGTTGTCCTGGTAGTCGATGAAGCAGCCGTGAATGCCGTTCGGCAGCACATTCCGGTCGCCCCACGCGTTCACCACGTTGCCGGCGGTGTCGAATTCGATAACGGGCGCCGCCGGCACCGAATCGAGAGTTTCGGGCGAGTTGACCAGGTTTCCGCGCGTCACAATGAACACATGATCCCGCGAGTCGATGCAGGTTCCAGCGACTTCGCCGGTCGACCATGGCTTGGGCTTGCCTGTCGACGTGCTGAGCACGAGCGGGGTTCCGTAATCGCCGGCGCTCGGCAAAGGCATCTTCGGCCACGACCCATCGACTGTGAATCTCGGGACCTTGAGGTCTCTCTTTGTGTCGGCTTGCGTGACGGAAACGGACAAGCTCAATGCAGCGGCGACGGCCAGTCCTACGGCACCGGCGTAAACATAATGTTTTCCCCTCATGATGATCTCCTCGTTGAACTCGTTACGGTGCGGCGTGAATGGAATCCCACGCGAAAATCATGCTAGGCCGAGCCCCGATCAGCGTCAAGCTGAGCTGACACCTCCGCTCAGGCTCATTTCAGAATCGAATTGACTGTCGCAGCGCACAACGCCCGCGAGCGGGTGGTCGGAGTTAAACTATGCGGTGTAGGACTCACGCGCGAGGAGCACGTCATGAGCGTCACCCGCATCAAGAAGCAGAAATCGGTCCGGGAGCAGGTCAGTCCCGAGGAATGGGCGAAGCGCATCGACCTCGCCGCGGCGTACCGCCTCGTCCACCTCTACGGCATGGACGAGATGATCGCGAACCACATCTCGACCCGCGTGCCGGGCGAGGACAACGCCTTCCTCATCAATCCCTACGGCCTGCTCTACGATCAGATGCACGCCTCGTGCTTCATCAAGCTCGACCTGGACGGCAAGATCCTGTTCAACCCGACCGAGTACGACGTCAACAAGGCGGGCTTCATCATCCACAGCGCCATCCACCGCGCGCGGCACGAGGTGGACTGCGTCATCCACACGCATACGATCGCCGGGATGGCGGTGTCGGCGATGAAAGCCGGGCTGATGCCCTTCGCGCAGACGGCGATGCGCTTCATCGACATCGGCTACCACGACTACGAAGGGGTCGCGATCAACATGGACGAGCAGGAGCGCCTGGTGCGCGACCTGGGGAACCGCGAGGCGATGATCCTCAGGAACCACGGCCTCTTGGTCGTCGGCGCGAGCATCCCGCAGGCGTTCGACAACATCTTCCGACTGGAACGCGCCTGCCAGCTCCAGGTGACGACGCTCGCCTGCAACACCGAGATCTCGCTCCCGCCGCGCAAGATCATCGAGGACGCGTCGCATCTGTATCAGCCCGGGGTGCGCCGCAAGCTCGGGCTGCTCGAATGGCCGGCGCTCATCAGAAAGCTCGACGCCATCGATCCGTCGTACCGCGAGTAATTACTCGACCAGAGGAGGCCGTCATGACAGGACTCTCCGCGCTGTGGCTCCCGATCCTCGTGTCCTCGGTGATCGTCTTCGTCGCGAGCACCGTGATCCACATGGCCTTGCCGTGGTGGCACAAAAGCGACTACCCCAAGGTGCCGAACGAGGACAGGCTGAGGGACGCGCTGCGCCCGCTCGCCGTGCCGCCGGGCGACTACATGGTCCCCCGCCCCGCGAGCATGAAGGAGATGCGTACGCCGGAGTTTTCGGAAAAAATGAAAAAAGGCCCGGTGATGGTGCTCACGGTGATACCGAACGGCCCTCCGTCGATGACGAAAAGCCTCGTCCTCTGGTTCGTCTACTCCGCAGTCGTCGGCCTCTTCGTCGCCTACGTGGCGGGGCGCGCCCTGCCCGCCGGTGCGCCCTACCTTCGCGTCTTCCAGCTGGTCGGCGCCACCGCGTTCATCGCGTACGCGGCAGCGCTGTGGCAGATGTCGATCTGGTACCACCGCGCGTGGGGCACCACGATCAGGTCGACGGTCGGCGGATTGGCCTACGCGCTCCTCACCGCGGGCACCTTCGGTTGGTTGTGGCCGCGTTAGCCCGGCCGAGGTTCAAGCCGGCGGCGGCCGGCGGTCGCGGCGCCGGTCCAGCCACCACGCGAGCAGCGGTAAGAGCGCGAGTCCTCCCGGAAGGAGGAGGAGCGCGACGTAGGGACCCATTCCCGACAGGCGCTTCAAATGCTCGACGAGCTCGCGCTTGTCCTCCTGAGTCCAGCGCCCGCCGTTGCGCGGCTTCATCAGGAGCGGCATCATCTTCTGCGTGCGCGCGAGCTCCTCGCCGAGGAACTTCTTTTCACGCTCCACGATCCCGAGGAAGCGCTTAAGGGGCATCCTAGCGCCAGAACTCTTTCGTCGCGATTCTCGCGCCTTCGGCCATCGCCGCCATCTTCGCCCACACCACGTCCGGGTCCACCGCCGCCTGGCCGACCCAGGTGCCGTACCCGCAATCGCTTCCGGCGATGACGTTCTCGCGTCCGACGAGCTTCGCGTAGCGTCCGATTCTCTGGGCGATGAGCTCCGGGTGCTCGATGAAATTGGTCTTCGATTCGAGCACGCCCGGGATCAGCATCTTGCCCTCAGGCAGCTTCACCGTCTCGAACACTTTCCACTCGTGGGCGTGGCGCGGGTTGGCGGCTTCCAAGGAAATGGCGCTCGGCCGTGCCGTGAAGACAATATCGATGATATCGGCAAGGGGCACGTCGCAGTGATGCGGGCCCTCGTAGTTGCCCCAGCACAGGTGCAGGCGCAGCTGCTCGGGCGGAATGTTCGCAAGCGCGTGGTTGAGCGCCTCGATATGCAGCCTCGCCTTCTTGCGGAATTCCTCGAGCGAAAGGTTCGCGTATTGGATGTGCCGGCCCATGCCGAGGTCGGGGCAGTCGATCTGCAGAACGATTCCGGCCTTCGCAACCGTCTCGTACTCGTGGCGCATCGCGTCGGCGATCGCAAAAAGATAGGCTTCCTGGCTCGGATAGTGGTCGTTCCTGAAGAAGAGCCCGATCACACCGGGGGAGGCCGCGCTCATGAACATCTCCTCGTTCTTCACCTTGGACGCGGCCGCTTTCAGGTTGTCGACGTCCGCCCGCGGGCCTCCGGCGTCGCGCACGCCGATCGGCGCGTTGCACGCCGGGGTTTTCCTGCGCGAGCGGCCGGGGTCGCCGAACACGCGCTTGGCGAGGTTCGGGAATTCGACGAGGTCCTGGTATACGAGAGTATTCCCGGTGCCGCCGAAACCCGCGAGGCGATCCTTCACGTAGGTGGCGTAGCTGGGCTTCGACATCTCGCCGTCGTTGACGATGTCGACGCCCGCTGCGGCCTGCCTTTGCACGACCTCCTCCACCGCGGAGCGGATGCGCGCGCCGAGCGCCTTGTGATCGACCGGCACGCCCTCCTCCTTGGCGTACATCATGCGCACGAGGTCCTCCGGCCGCGGCAGGCTGCCGGTGTGGGTGGTGAGGAAGCGTTCGGTGCTGCGCTTCACGACAGGCTGGGCTGCAGGATGACTTTGCCTATCCCGGCGCGCGCGTCGACGAGGCGGTGCGCCTTCGCCGCTTCGGCGAGCGGAAGGATGCGGTCGATGAGCACGCGGTAGCGGCCTTCGGCCGCCGCACTCAAGGCGAGCTCCACGTCCGCTGGCATGATCCGCCCGAACGAGCCGATGATCGTGTTCTGGTTCAGATAGAGCTGCTTCACGTCGAGCGGGACGGTGCCGCCGCCGTGGCCGCCCGCGGTGATGAGGCGGCCGCCGCGCGCGAGCGCGGCGAAGGCCCCGGGAAAGAGATCGGGGTCGCCGATGTTCTCGAACACCACGTCGACGCCGCGCTTCTCCGTGATGCGCATCGCTTCCCCGGCCAGGCTCTGCGCGCGGTAGTTGATCCCGGCATCGGCGCCGAGCGCAACGGCCGCCTTGACGCGCTCGTCGGCGCCGGCCGCGGCGATGACTTTCGCGCCCAGGTATTTCGCAACCTGGATGCCGGCGCTGCCCAAGCCCCCCGATGCGCCCATCACGAGCACCCAGTCGCCGGATTTCAGTCCCGCGATGTCGCGCAGCATGCTGAAGGCGACCGGCGCGTGGCGCGCGACCACGGTCGCCGCCGGGAAATCGACGCCGTCGGGAATCGGATGCGTGCACGCGGCCGGGACTTTCACGTACTGCGCATACCCGCCCCAGACGTGCAGGCCGAGTATGACCGGAAACGAGTTCGCAGCCGGCGGCCGCACGAACTGCAGCGTCACGACGCGATCGCCGCGCTTGCGCGCGCCCGCGCCGGGTCCGACCGCTGCGACGACGCCGGACGGATCGACGCCGAGCACGTGCGGGAGCTTGACCGGAACCGCGTACGCGCCGGCCCGCACGACGAGGTCGAGCGTGCGGTTCACCGACACCGCATGGACCTCGATGAGCACCTCGCCCGCCTCCGGCACGGGCGTGGGCACTTCCTCGAGGCGCATCACTTCGGGCGGCCCGAATTCGCGGATGACGATGGCCTTCATGGCTCCCGGGCTACGGGATCGCGTGGGTGATGAATTCCTGCGGCACGGCTTCGCCCCATTGGGAGCGCAATCCTTCCTCCGCCGGAAGGAGCTTGGGGCGATGGCGCGAGTTGAGCACGTCGCTATCGGTCCAGTGCTCGTGCACCCGGCCCCAGGGGTCCTTCCAGTAGTCGTAGATCTGGCTGCCGAGGACGTGGCGCCCGATGCCCCACACGTGCTGGTACTTGCCGGCCTCCCTCAAGTGCTCGTGGCCGAGCATGACGTCGTCGATGCTCTGCACTTCGAAGGAGAGGTGATTCAGTCCCGTCTTCGGCCCTTCGAGGCACAGGAACACGTGGTGATCGACGAAGGTCTTGCCGCGGTCGCAGCGGTTGAACGAGGCGATGATGTTGTCCTTGGGGCCGGCGTAGACATCGTCCGAGCAGAGAAAGCCGAACATCTCGCGATACCACTTGATTCTCTCTTTTGCGTTCTGCGTCATGATGACGCCGTGGGCGATGCGCTTCACCTGCGAAGGCCCGCGCGGGAGGCGCATGAGCTCGCCGGCGCGCCGCAGTTTCTTGTCGCCCCAGTTGAGCACGTTCTTGCGCGTCGGCAGGCGTTTGAGCTTCTTCATGCCGACAATCACTTCCATCTGGTAGCCGTGCGGGTCGTTGACGCGCACGCGCTTGCCGCCGCCGGGCTCGTCGAGGTTCTCGATGCCGGAAGCGCCGGGCGCCTTTGCGAGCTTCTTCAAGTCGTCTTCGTTGTCGACGAAAAAGGCGAGGCCGATGAATTTCGACGGCCCGAGATGGGTTACGTGCAAATGGTGGGCGGGATCGGTGCCGCGCATGTAGAGCGCGCTCGGGGTGCGCTCGGAGCGGACCATGCCGAAGTGGGTGAGGAACTCCTCGGCTTGATCGAGGCTGGGCGACTGCAGCCGCCCATAGGCGAGGTCGGCGACTTTCACGAATGGCATCGGCTTCCTCCTCTTTCGGGCGTTCTCATGCAAATACTAGCACCTCATCCGAGGTAGGCCCTGCGGATGTGCGGCCGCGCGAGCAGCTCCGCAGGCCTGCCTTCGGCGGCGATGCGGCCTTCCTCGAGCACGTAGGCGCGCGCGGCGAGCTCGAGCGCGAGGGCCGCGTTCTGCTCGACGAGCAGCACGGCGACGCCGCTCGCGTTGATCTCCCTGATCACGTCGAACACGGCGAGCACGACCGCCGGGGCGAGACCGAGCGAGGGCTCATCGAGAAGGAGCAGGCGCGGCTGCGCCATGAGCGCGCGCCCGATCGCGAGCATCTGCTGCTCGCCGCCGGAGAGCGTGCCCGCCGCCTGCTCGAGCCGCTCGCGCAGGACGGGAAAGACATCGCAGACCCGCTCGAGCGATGCGCCGCGCCGCGCGCGCGCCGCGCGCCGGTAGCTGCCGAGCTCGAGATTCTCGCGCACGCTCATGCCGGCGAAGAGCCGCCGCCCCTCGGGAACGATGGCGATGCCTTCGCCGCAGAACGCGTGCCGCGGCAGCCGCGAGAGATCCCGGCCGTCCATGCGCAGCGCACCGGCTTCGATGGGGTGCAGTCCTGCGATGGCATTGATGAGCGTCGTCTTTCCCGCGCCGTTCGGCCCGACCACGCACGCAAGCTCGCCCGCGCCGACTCTGATCGACACCTCCGAGATAGCCGGCGCGGCTCCGTAAGAAACGCGGATGCGCTCGACTTCAAACACGGGGCTTCCCGAGGTAGGCGGTGACCACGTCCGGCTCGCGCATCACCGCGCGCGGATCGCCCGCGGCGATGACGCGGCCGTAGCTCAGAACGACGATGCGGTCGGTCAGCTCCAGCACGGCGCGGATGACGTGCTCGACGAAGACGATGGTCGCTCCTCGCGCGCGGATCTCGCGGATCAGGCGGATCGCGTCGTCGATCTCGGCGTGAGTGAGGCCGGAGAACACTTCGTCGAGAAGGAGCAGGTTCGGGCGCGAGGCGAGCGCGCGGGCCAGCTCGAGGAATTTTCTCTGGTGCAGGTTGAGCTCGCCGGGCAGCGACATCGCCTTCGCGGCAAGGCCGGTGAACGCGAGCCAGCGGCGCGCCTCGCGTTCCGCGTCCGCGCGCGCCTGCGCGTCGCGGCCGAACATCGCGGGCACAGCCACGTTCTCGAGCACCGAGAGATGAGCGAAAGGCCGCGGAATCTGATAGGTGCGCGCGATGCCGGTGCGCGCGATGCGGTGCGCTTCCAGCGCAGCGAGGTCGCACCCCTCGAAGAGGATGCGTCCCGAGTCGGGACGGAAATGGCCGCTCACCACGTTGATCAGCGTCGATTTTCCGGACCCGTTCGGACCCACCAGCCCAAGGATCTCACCGCGCCGCACCTCGAGATCGACCCCGGCGAGCGCCTGCACGCCGCGGAAAGCCTTGCTCAGTCCGCGCGCCTCGAGCAGCGGTTGGCCTTCCGATTTTCCCGGTCGGGCGGCGTTCGGCGCGGGAAGATCGGCCGTACCGATCGCGGGCGTCACCGAGACCCGCCGGCGCTTCAGTGCGCCGATCAGCTCGCCGAAGATGCCTTCGGGCAGAAAGAGGATCACGAGGATCAGGATCAGCCCGACCGCGGCGCGTCCTGCGACCGCATAGTCGCCCGCAGTGAACGCGTAGAGCAGCGCGGTGACGGTCGCAGCGCCGACCGCGGGTCCGAACCAGTGGCGCGAGCCGCCGAGCACGCTCATCAGCACCACGTTGAGCGGCACGGCGATCGAGAACGTCTCGCCCACGGTCACGTAGGAAATGAACATGGCCTGGATGCCGCCCGCGATGCCGGCGAGCCCGCAGGACAGGCCGAAGGCGGCGAGCTTGTAGCGATACGTCGGCACGCCCAGCACCTCGGCCACGTCCTCGTCGTCGTGGATGGCGAAGAGGCCCGTGCCGAACCTCGAGCGCTGGATCTCGCGGGCGGTCCACAGCGTGGTGAGCGCCAGCGCGAGCCCGAGCAGATAGAAAGCGGACGAGGGCGAAGGCCCGATCGCGGGCAGCGGCACCGCGCTCAAGTAGAGCCCGGGCCCGCCGTCGATGGGCGTGTTGAGCACGATCGTCGCGAGCACGAAAGTCACCGCGAGCGTGAGCAGGGCGAAGAGCTCGCCGCGCAGCCGCGGGAGGCGGAACACCACCGCGCCCAGCGCGATCCCGAAAACGGCGGCGACGAGCGCCGCCGCGGGCAGCGTCCACAGGAATGGAACGCCGGCCTTGGTCGCGAGCGTCGCGGTCGTGTACATTCCGGCGCCGAAGAACGCACCGTGGCCGAAGGAGAAATAGCCCGAGTAGCCGGAGAGAATGTTCCACGAGACCGCAAGCACGATCCAGTGGAACACGAGATAGAGGAACGATTCGTAGAACGCAGGCGGCCCGAAGAAAGGCACGGCCGAGAGCCCGATGCCGGCTGCGGCGAAGCCTGCCAGCGCGCGAGCGCGCATGGCTAGATCCTCCCCGGCCGCGCGAGCAGCACGACGATGAGGAGCGAGAAGGACACGAGCGGCGCCCACGCCGGCGCGGTGAACGCCATGGTCAGCGCCTCCGATACCCCGATCACGATTCCGGCGACGAGCGGCCCGAGCGGATTCCCGAGCCCCCCGAGCATCACCGCGGCGAACACCACGCCCAGCCAGGCGTAAATTTGTCCCGGCGCGAGCGTGTAGCTGAGCGCGAGGGAGAGGCCCGCAACGCCGGCGAAGGCTGCGCACAGGCCCGAGAGCAGGAGCGAGAGCCCGTGCACGTCGACGCCGAATGCGGCGGCGATGGGCGCATCCTCGGCGATCGCGCGCATGGCTTTCCCCGT
The DNA here is from genome assembly GCA_005882235.1 of Betaproteobacteria bacterium. Lineage (GTDB taxonomy): Bacteria > Pseudomonadota > Gammaproteobacteria > Burkholderiales > SG8-39 > VBDM01. The sequence goes on along the minus strand of VBCT01000144.1, from coordinate 3,112 downwards.
GTACGTGTGCCGGAGCCAGGCCCAGACGGCGAGCGACAGAGCGAGCGCCATCGCCAGAGTCAGCAGCTCGGGGAGCGCCACATAGAGCGCGCCGACGCGGAATTTCACGTCGCTGTAGCCGGATTCCATGCGGCGGAAGTCCGCGGTCCAGATCCACTGTATCAGCGCCTCGATGATGGCGGTGAGCCCGAAGGTGACGAGCGCGCTCACCGAGAAGCGCGCGAGCAGCCAGTGCATGAGCGCGCCGAGCGCGAAAAAACAGGGCACGATGACGGCGAGCGTGGCGAGCGGGTTTATGCCGGCCCCAGCAAGCTGGTAGGTGAGGTACGCGCCGAGAAACGCGAGCGCGAAATGCGCCAGGTTGATCTGGCGCAGCATTCCCCAGGAAAGGGAGAGGCCCAAGCCGAGCAGACCGTACAGCGCCCCGATGAAAAGGCCGGAAAGCAGCGACTGGCCGAGGAGCGTGAGGCTCGGCAGGGCCATCGCTGGGCTGTCATCCTGAGCGAAGCGAAGGATCTGCTTTCAACAGCAGATTCTTCGGCCTGCGCCCTCAGAATGACACGGCATTTTCGCGCCGGCCTCGCGCGATCAGGGTGTGATCAGGCGCGCGCCCGGCGCGGCGAATTCCTTCGGCCAGACGATGACCCACTTGCCTTTCTGGTTCTGCTTCACCTTGTAGAGATCGGTGCCGTAGATGTAGTTGAAGGGCCCGTCCCAGTGCAACCTGCCCACGATCGCGTCCACGTGGTTTCTCTTCAGCCACTGGGCGATCGCCTTGTCGTCGAGGCTCCTCGCTCCCGCCACCGCCGTCTCGAGCGTCTGCCAGGAGGAATACGAAATGGCCGACTGGTTCTCGACCGAGGTGTCGGGCAACCCGGCCTTCGCGCCGCGCTCGTGATACAGCCGGATGAACTCGACCGCGACGGGATTGTCGGTGAACGGCGGGTGCTCCTCGAAGGTCGTCGCCGCGAGCGCGTTCTCCCCGCCGGGCGCCTTCAACAGCGGCCCGGGCGCGGGGAAAAGGTGGAAATGCAGCGGCGGCATGTAGTCGATCTTGCGCATCGCATCGATCAACAGATTGCCCTCCAGGCCGAGGCCGCCGACCCACACGAAATCGGGCTTCGCGTCTTTCAGCCGCGCGGCGATGGGGCCGAAGTCGCGGTTGCCGAAGTCCCATTCGAGAAAAGCCACTTCGCGAAGCCCGCGCTTCTTTGCCGCCTCGCGCGCGCCCAGGGAAATGAACTGCACCGAGGGGAATTTGCTGGTGACGACTGCCACCGACTTCGGCGCCTTCCCGGACGCCGCGAGCGCGTCGAAGACGAGCTTGGGTATCGTGTTGTCCGGATCGCCCGCCAGCCCGCCGGCCGGAAATTGCATGTCGTATTTCGCGAGGCTCGGCGTGCCGAAGGTATGGTGGATGAGCAGCTTGTTGTAGCGCTGCGCGACGCCCATCGCCGAGAGAATGTTCGCGGTCGCGTACGGGCCCATGATCAGGTCGACCTTGTCGACGGTGATGAGCTGCTCGTAGAGCGTGCGCGCGAGGTCGGGCCGCGACTGGTCGTCCTTGAGCACCCATTCCACGGGGCGGCCGAGCAGGCCGTCTTTCCGGTTGAGCTGCTCGACATAGATCTCGCCCACGATCTTGTGGACGAGCCCGGTCGCGGCGAGCGGCCCGGTGAGCGCAAGGGTGCTGCCGATGCGGACCGGCGGACCCGCAGGCGCCGCGGGCGCGCCCTGCGCTGCCAGACCGAGCGCGAGCAGCGCACCCAGTCCGGCGAGAATCGACCGATTGGCGACTGGCATGGTTCCCCTCCTCTATCGGTGTGCGCGCCGCCTTCAGCGCCCTTCCAACTTTTTCTCGTCGAGCGCTTGTCGAATGCGTCGCTCCATGCCTTCTTCCTGTGGGGGGTCGGGATGGAACTTCTCGGGATCGACCCGGTATCGCGACATGGTAACGGGGTCGGCCACGCGCGACACCTCGGCGAGCCGCTGCCTTTCCGCCCGGACGGCAAGGAAATTCTTCGCCATCTTCCGCACGATATACAGCGCGACAAGCGCGAAGGCGGCGACAGCGGCGACGGCCGCCCAGGTCCAGAAGGAGTCGCACGCCGGCGCGGCCGCCGGCGCCTGGGCGCACCAGCTCGCGTAAGCCCACAATGCCTTGAGCTGCCGTATCGTTTCCATCGCGCAACGAGTCTACGCAATGCCGTCTGCCGCGACAAGCAGAAGGGCCGCGGCTAAGAGGCCCCGCCCCACAGCGATTGGAACTGCGTCGCGACGACCCGTTCGTAGGCCGGCGCCCGCGACAGCAGCCCGGTCGCCCGCGCAAACGCATTGAGAGAGTCGACCGTTTCCCTGGAAATCGCGGGATCGTAGTACGGCGCGTCGCGCCGAACGAGCTCGGGGATAAGGGCAAGCTCAGCCGCCGGGAAATGCCGTTCGGCGGCGGCGGCGGCGAGCGAGGGATCATTTTTCAGCGCACGCTGCGCGCGCACCACGGCGCGGATCGCGGCAGCTGCCGCGTCGGGCCTTTCATCGATCGTCTTTTGCGTGGTCACGAGCGCAGAAAAAGTGTAGTGCCGAGCGTCCTTCGGCCCGTCGCCGCGGCGCGCGTCGATCACGAGCGTGCCGGAGCCGCCGCGCAAGGCGATGTCGGCCGCCATGCCGTTCGCCCAGAAGCCGTCCACCTCGCCTTTTTCAAGCGCCTTCGCCGCGGCCAAGCCGAAGGACACGCCTGCGGTAGCGGGCACGGGAGCGATGCTCACGTCGCGCTCCGGGTCGATTCCGGACTCGATGAGCATGCGCTTCAGTCCGTCCGCGGGGCCGGGCGCAGCGCCGATGCGAAGCCCCTTCAGAGCGCGCAGGTCGCCGCGTGAAAGGCCGAGATCCTTGCGCACGACGAGAAACCAGTACATGTTCTGCGAGAGCGCGCAAAGCAGCTTGCAGCCTGTCCAGTCGCGGAAGGCGTAGAGCGGAGCATGCGCGGCGCCGCCGACGAAGTCGAGCCGGCCGCCGCGCAACTCCTCGTAGGTCTTGGTAACGGGAAATACCAGCTCGATCGTCGCCTCCAGCCCCTCCTTGCCGAAGTAGCCGAGTTCGACCGCGGCGATCG
>VBCT01000178.1 GCA_005882235.1 Betaproteobacteria bacterium | reverse complement strand
CCGCCGAGCGCACTCTTTCGACCAGCTTCCGGTATCGCTCTGCGTAGGCGCGGTCTTGGTAGCCGGTGAGGAAATCGACCCTGCGCGCGATCAGCTCGTCGAGGTTGCGCGAGAACGCCTGGGAGATCGGAATGATCTCCGCCGGAGCCGCGAGCCGCTCCACCCGCGCGAGATCGGCTGCGGCGCGCCGCCCCCACAGGAAAGCCTTCCTGTTGAATTCGACGGCGACCCCGTTCAGCTCGATCGCGCGAACGAGCGACTCCTCGGCGAGGGGGACCCGGCCCTGCTGGAAGGCATAGCCGAGCATGAACATGTTGGTGGCGATGGCATCGCCCATCAGCGCGGTGGCGAGCTTTCCGGCCGGTACGAAATCGACGTTCTTCGCGCCCGCGGCATCGACGATGTCCGCCTGCAGCCTGGTACCGGGAAGCTGCCAGTCGGGGTTCTTCACGAAATCGGCGGTCGGCGATACCGTGGCGTTGACGAGCACCTTGGTGCGCATTTCGTTCATCTTCGAAAGAGCCTCGGAGCCCGAAGTCACGACGAGATCGCAGCCGAGCACGAGGTCGGCGGCGCCGGTGCCGACGCGCACCGAGTGGAGCTCCCCGGGCGAGGACGCGATCCTCACGTGCGACATCACCGGGCCGAATTTTTGAGCGAGGCCGCTCATGTCGAGCACGGTGGCGCCCTTGCCTTCGAGGTGCGCCGCCATCGCCACGATCTGGCCGATGGTGAGCACGCCCATGCCGCCGATTCCCGTGACGAGGATGCCGAACGGGTGATCGAGAGCGCTCTGCCCGGGTTGCGCCAGGAACGCAAATTCCGCTTCCCCTTGCGGCGACGCCGCCTTGCCCTTCTTCAGGGTGCCGCCTTCGACGGTGACGAAGCTCGGGCAGAATCCCTTCAGGCAGGAATAGTCCTTGTTGCACGAGGACTGGTTGATAGTGCGCTTGCGACCGAACTCGGTCTCGAGAGGCTCGACCGAAAGGCAATTCGACTGGACGCTGCAATCGCCGCAGCCTTCACAGACCATCTCGTTGATGACCACACGCCTGGACGGATCGGGGAACTCTTTGCGCTTCCTGCGCCGGCGCTTCTCGGTGGCGCAGGTTTGCACGTAAATGATCGCCGAAACGCCTTTCTTCTCGCGCAGCTCGCGCTGCACGGCGTCGAGGTGCTCGCGCGGGCGGATCGTCACTCCCGGCGCCCAGTCGAGCCTGGCGGGAAGGTCCTCTTTTTCGTCCACGACGGCGACGATCGGGCTCACGCCCTCGGCGGCGATCTGGCGCGAGATCATCGCCGGGTCGAGCGGACCGTCGAAGGGCTGGCCGCCGGTCATGGCCACCGCGTCGTTGTACAGGATCTTGTAGGTCATGCTCACGCCGGCTGCGACTGCGGCGCGGATCGCGAGCAGCCCCGAGTGAAAGTAAGTGCCGTCGCCGATGTTGGCGAACACGTGCGGGCATTCGGTGAAGGGGGCCTGCCCGATCCAAGGCGCGCCTTCGGCGCCCATGTGGGTGAACGTCGAAGTGTTGCGGTCCATCCAGACCGCCATGAAGTGGCAGCCGATGCCGGCCATGGCGCGGCTGCCCTCGGGAACCTTGGTCGAGGTGTTGTGCGGGCAACCCGAGCAGAAGTACGGCAGTCGGCTCTCGACCACGCGCGGCTTCGCCAGCGCTCTTTCCTTGAACTCGAGATAGGCGAGGCGTTCCCGGTAGCGATCGCCCATTCGCCGATCGAGCCCGAGTTTCGCCAAGCGGCCAGCGAGCGCCTTGGCGATCAACGCGGCAGACAGTTCGTAATGAGCGGGGAGCAGCCAGTTGCCGGCGGGCTTGCCTTCGGCGATCGACCACTCGCCGTTGTCGTCGAACTTGCCGACCACGCGTGGCGCGCGCGTCCCCTCGCGCCAGTTGTAGAGCTCTTCCTTGATCTGGTACTCGATGACCTGGCGTTTCTCCTCGACCACCAGGATCTCCTCCAGGCCCTCGGCGAAGCGGCGCGCCCCCTGCGGCTCGAGCGGCCAGGTCATCGCCACCTTGTAGACGCGGATGCCGGCGTCGCGCGCGAGCGCCTCGTCGATGCCTAGATCGGCGAGCGCCTGCATGGTGTCGCCGAACGACTTTCCCGTGGTCACGATCCCGAAGCGCGCGCGCGGGGAGTCCCAGATGATTCGATCGAGCTTGTTCGCGCGGCAGTACGCGAGCGCCGCGTACACCTTGTAGTCGAGCAGCCGCGCTTCCTGCTCGAGGAAAGCGTCGGGCCAGCGGATGTTGAGACCCCCCGGCGGCATGGCGAAGTCCGGCGGCATCACGATGCTCACGCGTTGCGGATCGATTTCCACCACCGCGCCCGATTCGATCACGTCCGTGACGCACTTGAACGCCACCCAGCATCCCGAGAATCGCGACATGGCGATGCCGTGCAGGCCGAGGTCCAGATACTCCTGGACGCTGGCCGGATTGAGAACCGGTATGCAGCAGGCCTTGAATATGTGCTCGCTCTGGTGCGCGAGGGTGGAGGACTTGGCCGCGTGGTCGTCGCCCGCCAGCACGAGAACGCCGCCGTGCTTGGATGTGCCCGCGGAGTTCGCGTGCTTGAAGACGTCGCCGCAGCGGTCGACGCCCGGTCCCTTGCCGTACCACATCGCGAACACGCCGTCGTATCTAGCGTCCGGGTACAGGTTGACCTGCTGCGCGCCCCAGATCGCGGTGGCCGCAAGGTCTTCGTTGACGCCCGGCTGGAATTTGACGTGATGCTCGTCGAGGAACTTCCTTGCCTTCCAAAGCGCTTGGTCGAATCCGCCGACCGGCGAGCCGCGATACCCGGAAATGAATCCGGCTGTGTTCAGGCCCGCGGCGAGATCGCGGACCCGTTGCAGCATCGGCAGGCGCACCAGCGCCTGCGTACCGGTCATGAAGGCGCGCCCGGACTGCAGCGCGTACTTATCGTCGAGGGTGACTTCGTGATGGGGGGCGGGGGCGTTCATGCGTTTCCTGTTCGGGTCGCTCGGGCGTGAGGCGGAGCATGCCTCGCATTTTACCCGCCTTGATTTGACCGGATGGGGGGCGGTGCGTTCGGGGATCTCAGGCGGTGAGCCAGCGCGCCAGTGCCGCGGTCGTTTCCGCCGGGCGCTCGATCGTCGAGAGATGACCGCACTCCTCCACGATTTGGAGCCTGGACCCGGAAATTCCCGCGGCCAATTCCTCGTGGAGGGGGAGCGGTGTCAGGGCGTCCTGCCTGCCGCACATGACGAGCGTCGGGCAGGCGATGCGCGCGAGCAGCGGCAGGCTGTCGGTTCGGCTGATGATCGCGCGCTCCTGGCGAATGAAGGCATCTCTGCCTGTATTCTTGGCCATCCTCTTGATAGTAGATACTAACTCCGCGTTCGCGAGCTGCGCCGGATGGATCAGCATCGGGACCAGGGCGTCGGTGATTCCGAGAAAGCGCCCGCGCGCGGCAAGCGCGATGAAATCCCTGCGCTTCCGGGTTTGCTCGGCTGTGTCGGATCGGGCGGTGGTGTCGAGCAGCGCGAGCTTCAGGATGCGCTGCGTCGCCTGACGCATCATCTCGAGCGCGACGTAGCCCCCCATCGAGAGTCCCGCGAGAGCGAATTTCTCGAAGGGTGCGTCGCGAAGCACGTCGGCGGCAACGTCGGCCATCGTCTCGGAGCGGGTATGATCGGCAATCCAGCAATCCGCGACTGCGGCAAGCGCGGAGAGCTGAGGCCGCCACATCAGCTCGTCGCAGAGCAGGCCGGGAACGAGGACGAGGCCCGGTTTCGTGTTGGGACTCATGCCGGAATCATCGGTCGGTCGTCCTGATTTTGGCGCCGAAGCGAAATGCATGCCAGCGAGCGTTGACAACCCTCTGTAGACTACGCATAATTGGCGATTTCGTTCGGAGGGGTGCCCGAGCGGTTAAAGGGGGCAGACTGTAAATCTGTTGGCCTTGCGCCTACGTTGGTTCGAATCCAACCTCCTCCACCAGGTCATCGGTCGCCTCGAGCAGGCTTACGAAGGGTTCGGTCGCGAAAATGGCTTACACGCGGCGCGGGTGTAGCTCAATGGTAGAGCAGAAGCCTTCCAAGCTTACGACGAGGGTTCGATTCCCTTCACCCGCTCCAGGTTTCTTGCGAAGCAAGTTTATCGAAGCGCACGCCGCCGTTGTAGCTCAGTGGTAGAGCACTCCCTTGGTAAGGGAGAGGTCGTGCGTTCAATCCGCACCAACGGCACCACAGGATCAGTGTAACGGCAAGAAGGAACACATCATGTCCAAGAGTAAATTTGAGAGGACCAAGCCGCACGTGAACGTGGGGACGATCGGACACGTGGACCACGGCAAGACGACGCTGACGGCGGCGATGACGCACGTGCTGGCGAAGAAGTACGGTGGGGAGGCGAAGAACTACGACCAGATCGACGCGGCGCCGGAGGAGAAAGCGCGCGGGATCACGATCAACACGGCGCACGTGGAGTACGTGACGGCGAAGCGCCACTACGCGCACGTGGACTGCCCGGGGCACGCCGACTACATCAAGAACATGATCACGGGGGCGGCGCAGATGGACGGGGCGATCCTGGTGGTGAGTGCGGCCGACGGGCCGATGCCGCAGACGCGCGAGCACATTCTGTTGGCGCGCCAGGTGGGGGTGCCCTACATCGTGGTGTACCTC
>VBCT01000177.1 GCA_005882235.1 Betaproteobacteria bacterium | reverse complement strand
AGTTCGAGACTGGGCTCGTCACCGCGCTTCACCTGGGTGTAGAAGACGCCTTGCTGAGCGTTTACGAGCGGCGTCAGCTCCGAGAGCACCAGTTTCGATACCGTCACCAAGTCGGTGTGGCCTTGCAGCATCTGCGTGAATTTTGCGAGATTGGTCTTGAGCCAGTCCTGCTCGTTGTTCTTGAGGGTCGTGTTCTTGAGATTGCGGATCATCTCGTTGATGTTGTCCTTCAGGACCGCCACTTCGCCCATCGCTTCCACCATGATCGATCGCGTGAAATCGCCTTTCGTCACGGCCGTCGCAACCTCCGCGATAGATCGCACCTGGGTCGTGAGGTTCGCCGCCAACTGATTCACGTTGTCGGTGAGATCCCGCCACAGTCCGGCGGCGCCCGGCACCCGCGCCTGGCCCCCGAGCTTGCCGTCGGTGCCCACCTCGCGCGCCACGTTGGTCACTTGGTCGGCGAATGTCGCCAGCGTGTCGATCATGCCGTTGATGGTGTCGGCCAGCGCCGCGATTTCGCCTTTCGCCTCGAAGGCCACTTTTCGCTTCAGGTCGCCCTTTGCCACAGCGGTCACCACCTGTGCTATGCCACGCACCTGGTTGGTGAGGTTTGCCGCCATCGAGTTCACGTTGTCGGTGAGATCCTTCCAGGTCCCGGCCGCTCCGGGTACCTGCGCCTGGCCCCCGAGCTTGCCGTCGGTGCCCACCTCGCGCGCCACCCGCGATACTTCCGAAGCGAACCCATTGAGTTCATCCACCATCGTGTTGATCGTGCTCTTCAGCTCCAGGATCTCGCCCTTCACGTCCACCGTGATCTTCTTCGAGAGATCGCCCTTGGCGACCGCGGTCGTCACCTCCGCGATGTTGCGCACCTGGCCCGTGAGGTTCGCCGCCATCGAGTTGACGTTGTCGGTGAGGCCTTTCCAGGTCCCGGCCACTCCGGGTACCTGCGCCTGGCCCCCGAGCTTGCCGTCGGTACCCACCTCGCGCGCCACCCGCGACACCTCCGAAGCAAACCCGCCGAGCTGATCGACCATCGTGTTGACAACCTTCCCTATCCGCAGGAATTCACCCCGCAACGGCCTGCCGTCGATCTCCGGCAGCATCCGCTGGGAGAGATCGCCTCTTGCGACCGATTCGATGACCCGTGCCATCTCCGCGGTCGGCCGGACGAGATCTCCGATCAGCGTGTTCACCGAGTCCACGCAGTCGGCCCACGACCCCGTCGCTGCGGGCAGCTTGACGCGTTGATTGATCTGCCCTTCCCTTCCGACCTCGTCCCGGATACGCGCGAACTCGTCGGTCACCTTCTCGTTCACTTCCACGACGTCGTTGAACGCCTGTGCGATTTCCCCGTCGATCCCAATCAGATCCATGGGCAGGCGAACCGAAAAATCGCCTCGTTTGAACGCTCGCAAGGCGCTCAAAAGGCTTTTGCGATCCAATACGTCCGGGATAAATTGCAGATTTGTCATTTTCGACCTCTCAACAAGCCTGTTTCTCCAATACCGCGCCGCAGTGCACCAGATTATGTACATTCGGGATCGGCGCTGCTTCCTCTCGCGATCCTTTCTTGGTGCCTTGGCGTGAGTCGCTCCCTTACTCCGGCTGGCACGGCTGCGACGAGGACTCTCACGGTCCTGGGCAGGAGATAACCATGATATCAAGATACAAAACCATGATAGTGCGTCAGGTATCCACCCTCTATCGAGGTAGCTTGATAATTCTGTAGTGATCCGACGGCATTATGTGGCCGTATCACTACATTCCTTATCCGCCGAACAATCTACTGCGTCTCGGCTTGATGTCTGCTGCTTTCTCCAGTTTTCTGTGATACATGCTGCCAGCGCAATCCAAAGCCCGATGCTCGTTCGCCATGAGCCAAACGGACCAAGCGCCATCATGGTCCGCAATTTCCGACGCGTAGATTGAGCGTTTCATGGACATGACCGCCCAGGCGTTCGTCGATATGCCAGCCTCCGACCACGGCTTGAAGATCTTCTCCAGCTGTCCTGTTTCCGCGCAAGCTCAGTCCGAGAGATGCATTCGAGAGTTGCAGGAGTTCGCGCGCGCCAGCGAAGGCGCCGGGCACGAAGGCGCCCTCGTATTTACCGACAACAGCCAGCTGGATCCCTGGCTCGTCTCGCAGATCATCGTCGAGTCCACCGAGCGTCTGTGCCCCCTGGTGGCGATTCAGCCGGCGTACATGCATCCCTACAGCGTGGCCAAGATGATCGCGTCGTTCGCGCATCTGTACGGCCGCCGCCTGTATCTCAACATGGTGGCGGGGGGATTCAAGAACGATTTGCTGGCGTTGAACGACCTCACGCCCCACGACGAGCGTTATGCCCGGCTCCTCGAGTACACCACCGTTATCCAAAGCCTCCTGCGAACGGCGGATCCGGTCAGCTTCGAAGGGCGATACTACAAGGTGACCAACCTCAAGCTGACGCCGCCGCTGCCGGCCGAGTTGATGCCGGGCGTGCTCGTCTCGGGGTCTTCGGAAGCGGGCATGGATGCGGCGCGGCAACTGAAGGCCACGGCCGTCGAGTATCCCAAGCCGCCGGCCGAGTACGCGGACGCGCTTTCGGCGAACCCCGCAGCTAGGGGCATCCGCATCGGCGTCATCGCGCGCTCCGAAGACGCGGAAGCCTGGTCGGTCGCCCGCGCACGGTACCCGGAAGACCGCAAGGGCCAGCTCACCCACCAGCTGGCGATGAAGGTGTCGGATTCGTCATGGCACCAGCAGCTCTCCGAGCTCGGAAAGACCGAGGCGGGAGCGGAGAACCCGTACTGGCTGGTACCGTTCCAGAACTACAAGGCCGTCTGCCCCTTTCTTGTGGGAAGCTACGATCGAGTGGCGGAGGAAGTGGCGCGCTACGTCGACGTCGGGTACCGCACTTTCATTCTCGACGTGCCCGCGAGCGTGGAAGAGATGCGTCATACCGGCGTCGTGTTCGAGCGCGCCGTCGCGCGTTGCGTCGCAGCATGACCATGCTTTTGCAGCAAGGGGTGACGGCGCAAGCGCAAGCGCGTCCCGAGACGACCGCTCTGGCATTCAAGAATACGCACCTCGAGTACGGGGAGCTCGAGGAGGCGAGCAACCGGCTCGCCCACCTGTTGAGGGAAGCCGGGTGCCGGCGCGGAGATCGGGTCGGTCTGCTGATGCCGAAGATGCCCACGGCGATCGTGGCCATCCTGGGCGCGTTGAAAGCCGATGCGATCTACGTGCCGCTGGATCCCGCCAGCCCGGCAGCGCGGCAAGCGCGCGTGCTTGAGGTCAGCGACTGCCGCTGCATACTGGCCGCCGGCCCTGTCAGCCAGAATCTGCGCGGCGCCCTCGCGGCTGCGACGCTCGCGCAGCCGCCCATGATCGGATGGCTGGACGAAGGCGCACCGTCCGAAGCCGACCCGGCGCCGGCCTTCACCCTATACGATCTCCCCGACTGCCCGGCGACGCCGCCTGCCTGTGCCAACACCGACGACGACGTCGCGCACATTCTGTTTACGTCGGGTTCCACCGGAATCCCCAAGGGCGTAATGATCACCCACGCGAGCGTGGCGCATTTCCTCCGGTGGGCGAACAGATACTTCGGCACCGCCCCGTCGGATCGCACCTCCCAGCACCCGCCCTTGCATTTCGATCTTTCGACGTTCGACATCTTCGGCACGCTTTGGGCGGGGGCGGAGCTGCATCTGGTGCCTCAGGAGCTGAATCTCCTGCCGCACAAGCTGGCACAGTTCATCCGCGAAGCCCGGCTCACGCAGTGGTTCTCGGCACCCTCCGTCCTCAATCTCATGGCGAAGTTCGATGTGATCGCCCAAAACGACTTCCCAAGCTTGCGCCGGGTGATGTGGTGCGGGGAGGTGATCCCGACGCCTACCTTGATCCACTGGATGCGGCGTCTGCCGCACGCACGCTTCACCAATCTTTACGGTCCCACGGAAGCGACCATCGCGAGCAGCTACTATACGGTCCCGCGTTGCCCGCGCGACGAGCGCGGGCCCATCCCCATCGGCGACGCATGCGACGGCGAGGAGCTGTTGGTCCTGGACGGGCGACTGCAGCCCGTTCCCACCGGCGACATCGGCGATCTCTATATCCGAGGCACCGGATTGAGCCCGGGTTACTGGCGCGACCGGGAGAAGACCGACAGCGTGTTTCTCCCGTGTCCCGGCGGAGCGGGTCCGCGCGATCGCATTTATAAGACCGGCGATCTGGCGCGCCGCGGCGCCGACGGCCTCCTCTATTTCCTGGGCCGTGCCGACACGCAGATCAAGAGCCGAGGCTACCGGATCGAATTGGGTGAGATCGAGGCTGCGCTCCACTCGCTTCCGGCCTTGCGGGAGAGTGCGGTGGTCGCGATTCAATCCGATGGCTTCGAAGGATGGCTCATCTGCTGCGCGTACGTCCTCGCGTCGGAAAGCGTGGTCTCCGTCGAAAATCTGCGAAAGGACCTGGCGAGGTTGTTGCCTGCTTACATGCTTCCGACTCGCTGGGCGCGGCATGAGGCTCTACCCAAGAACGCCAACGGCAAGATCGACCGTCCCCGGTTGAAGAATGCGTTCCTTGTCGCCGAATCCCGCGAGGGACAGGTCGAGGCGCCGTCGCCCCGTGACGCCAGCACTGACCGCATGCTGAGCGCGGGGTCGGGGCAAAATTAGAGAGGGAACCCCAGTGATCGACACGAACACTATCATCCGGCGCCTCGGCGCTCTATTCGTCGAGAGTCTCCACATCGAGGTGCCGTCCGCTGACACCGATCTTTTCGAAACCGGCATCCTCGACTCCCTTCAGCTGGTGGAGTTGCTGGTACAGCTCGAGCAGCGCTTCGGTTTCAAAATCAAGATCGACGACATCGATCTCGACGATTTGCGCACGCTCGCGGGGATCGCAGGGCTGGTCGCCTCACGCACAACGGCGGCCGGCTCTCAAATGACGCGGCTGTCTTCCCTTGAAGTCCATCACGGTGCAGGGGAGCAGGAAGCGAGCCAGCCGGAACTCCAGCCCCGAGGCACCGAACCCCGGGCGGGACGCGCCGAAACGAACCGCGCGCCCACGATCGGTTCAGCGCGGGATTCCGTTTCCGCCGAACCGGTGCTCCGTTCGGGCAGCGTGCGGTAGTGAAACCCGCTTCGCGGCAGCGCGGTCGTCGATGACGACCGGTTGAGCTGCCATGGCAACGATTCGCATCTTTGCCGAGGACGATGTCCCCGCTGTCGCCGCGCTCTTCGAGCGGGTATATCCGGAGCAGCGCTGGACTTCACCGGCTGCGTGTGAAGCCTATTTCCGGGAGATACTCTTCAGCAACCCGTGGCGCGACCTCGATCTACCCTCCTGGGTGGCCGAGGAAGATGGCCGCATGGCCGGCTTCGCGGGAGTGGTGCCGAGGCGGATGGCGTTCCGCGGACGACCGATCCGTGTCGCGGTGGGCTGCCAATTCATGGTGGACCCGAACCGGCGCCATGGTCTGACAGCGCTGCAATTGGCAAGAGCGGCGCTTTCCGGGCCGCAGGATCTTTTCATCGCCGATGGAGCGAACGAGCTTTCCCGGCAGATTCTGACCGGGCTTGGTGGGATAACACCACTGCTCTACAACCTTCACTGGACACGGCCGCTCCGGCCGGCCCGGTACGCACTGTCTCTTCTGGAGGAACGTGGCGCGTTGCCTCCCGCGTTGACGCTTCCTGCGCGCCCGCTAGGCGCTCTGGTGGATGCGCTGGCGGCTCGGTTGCGCCCGAACCGGCTCCATCGGGAAGAAGTAGAGCTCAGGGAAGACCCGCTGGACGCGGCCGCGATGCTGGCCCATCTGCCCGACGTCATGGACGGCAACGCGCTGCAGCCGGTCTATGATGCGCGAGCACTCGCCTGGCTGCTCGAGCAGTCGGCCCGAAAGACGCGTCACGGAAAGCTGCGTGCGTGCGCCGTGCTCGAGGGCGAGCGGCGGCTGATCGGCTGGTACCTCTATTACGCGCGGGCGGGCGGCGTCAGCGAAGTCGTCCAGGTTGCGGCGCGCAACGGCTCATTCGGCCGCGTGCTGCAGCGACTCCTGGTCGACGCCTGGCGACAAGGCGCGGCCGCAGTGCGGGGGCGCCTCGACCCGCGCTACGTTCGGGAGCTTTCGGATCGGCATTGCTGGCTCCGGTGCGATGGTACATGGACGCTAATCCACTCGCGCCACGCTGACGTTGCCGCTGCCATCCATCAGGGGAGCGCCTTTCTCAGTCGCCTCGAGGGCGAATGGTGGCTTCGCTTCCAGGGCAGGTGAGACAAATGGATCAAGGTTTCACTAGTCCGGACGAAATATTCGCGTCATCCGGCGTTACTACGATCTTGGACATGTCACCCGATGCGAGCCTGGTGAAACTTGTCTTTCGGACTCGAGGTCGATCTGCCGCTCCGACCACTGGCGTACCCGCCAGCAGCCGCGGCGCGACGCGGCAGACCAGCAGTTGAGCCTACGGCTATGGATCCAACTCGCACGACGCACATTCTGCGGACAATGCCAGCGGACAGTTCGCCTCATTCGGCCTCGGCAAAGGCCAGAGCCAGAATGTCCGTCGTTGTGGTGCGCGACCTGTCGACGCTGTCGGGCTTCGTCCCAGCCTGGGAAGAACTGGCGGCAGCCGCCCTTGAACCCAACGTCTTCTACGAGCATTGGATGTTGCTGCCAGCGCTGGACGCATTCGGAGCCGACAAGGATATCAATGTCGTTCTGGTGCTGATCCACGACCCTCTCAACCCGGACGCTCCGGCAAAGCTGGCCGGGTTGTTTCCGCTGGAGCAGATCCCTCGCTACAAAAAACTCATGGTGCCCGTTCTAAGCCTGTGGCAACACGCCCACTGCTACGTGTGCACGCCCTTGGTACGCGCCGATGCCGCCAGGGAGTGCATGGTCGAGTTGTTTCAGTGGCTCCGGTCCGGCGGAGCAAACGCATCATTGCTGGAACTGAGGTGCATCTCCGGAGACGGGCGGTTCCACAAGTTGCTGGTCGACCTGTCCAACGAACTTGGGTTGCGGACTTGCATAACCGATATTTTTACGCGTGGTCTGTGGCGCGAACGAAACGAAAAGGACACCCTTCCCGAGTCCGCGGTACCGGGCGCCCTGCGCCGGAGGCTGCGTCGCAAGGAGAGGCGCTTGAGCGAACGTGGCCGGGTGGAGCACCTCGCAATGCGACCCGAGGACGACATCGGACGCTGGATCGACGAGTTCCTGCGGGTCGAAGCGAGCGGCTGGAAGGGTCAGCGCGGCAGCGCACTGGCCTCCTCGGAGAGCGATCGCCGCTATTTCACGGAGATTGCGACCTCCGCCTTTCGTCGCGGGCGCTTGCTCATGCTCGGCCTCAATTTCGACGGCCTTCCCATCGCACGTCGGTGTGCCTTCGTCGCGGGTGAGGGGTC
>VBCT01000143.1 GCA_005882235.1 Betaproteobacteria bacterium | reverse complement strand
GGACGGCGGCAATGAGCGCGTCATCTGAAGCGATACCCGTCGAGACCCTGCGCTGGCGAGGGGCGCGGCTCGAACTGATCGACCAGCGCGCCCTCCCCGCGCGTCTCGAATACGTGAGCTGCACGAACGCGGCCGAAGTTGCCGAGGCCATTCGCTCGATGGTGGTGCGCGGCGCTCCGGCGATCGGCTGCGCCGCGGCCTTCGGCGTGGCGCTCGAAGCGAAGCGCCAGGAGCGCCGCACGCGCGCCGAGTTCGACGCCGCGATGGAGATCGCGTTCAAGAGTCTCGCCGCGAGCCGGCCGACCGCCGTGAATCTCTTCTGGGCTCTCGACCAAATGCGCGCGGCGCTTGGCGCAGGGACTCGCGACGATCCAAGCTCGGCGGCAGGGAGATTGGCCGACACCGCGGTCGCGCTTTTCAACGCGGACCTCGAAATCAACCGCGCCATCGGCCGCGCCGGCGCGGCTCTGGTGCCCGACGGAGCGCGCGTCCTCACCCACTGCAACACCGGGGCCCTCGCCACGGCCGGCCATGGTACGGCCCTCGGTGTCATCCGCTCAGCGCGCGACGCCGGCAAGCGCGTCTCGGTGATCGCAAGCGAAACACGCCCCTATCTGCAGGGCGCGCGCCTGACGGCGTGGGAGATGATCCAGGAAAGGATCCCGGTAACGCTCGTCATCGATAGTACCGCCGGCCATCTCATGAGCCGGGGGGAGGTGGACGTGGTAATCGTGGGAGCCGACCGCGTCGCCGCGAACGGCGATGTCGCGAACAAGATCGGAACCTATACGGTCGCCGTTCTTGCGGAGCGACACCATATTCCGTTTTACGTCGCAGCGCCGCTTTCGAGCATCGACACCTCGTCCCCGGACGGCGGGTCGATACCCATCGAAGAGCGTGGAGCCGCGGAGGTTACCGGCTACGCCGGCATGCGCTGGGCGCCCGAGGGAATAGCGGTCGCCAATCCTGCGTTCGATATCACCCCGGCCGCGCTGGTGAGCGCGCTCTTCACCGAAAAAGGAGTCCTCGAGCGCCCCGACGCAAACAAGATACGCAGCCTGTTCGAACGATGAAGACCCCTCTCGTGATCGCCCGAACCCTGGCCGCAGCCTCCCTGGCGTTGCTTTCGGCATGCGCGAGCCAGTATTTTCGCGATGCCGGAGCGCCTCCTTTTCCGCCTCCGCGCTATTCGCTCGCAGACCTTCCGCAGCCTGAATACTGGAGCGGAATCGTTTTCAACGGCGCAAAGGTTGGATTCTCGCATTCCCGCGTGGCCCGCGCCCCAGAAAGCGGGCTCTACGAGCTGCGTGGGGAAGCCGTCATCCGGTTCCACTTTCTCGGTCTGGAGAAGAATGTGCAGATGCGCTCGCTCGATACGGTCGACGAGAACGCCAAGCTGATGCGGTTCGCATACCACTACGTGCTCGACGGCACCGAGCAGGACTTGACCGGCGAGGTGCGCGACGGCCGGCTGCGCTACCAGATCATCACCGCCAAGCGGTCTCCGGAACAGAACGAGCGAATGCTGGACGAGCCCCTCTATCCTGCCGCCGCGCTCGATCTCCTGCCGGTGCTGCAGGGCCTGAAAGTCGGAAGCGAGTTCAGGTGGCTGGTCTTCAACGGCGAGACGCAAGGCCTCGACCGTGCTTTGCAACGCATCGAGACCTACGAGACAAGCGATCTCTTCGAAGGCGCTGCCTTCAAGGTCCAAACCGACATGCTCGGATTGGGCAGCACCACTTGGATCGACCGGCGCGGCCTGCCGGTTTTCGAGCTCGGACTGAACGGCGTGATGATCTCCGCGCTCGAGGACGAGATCGCGGCGAAAAACTACCTCGCGAGCGCGGTACTCAACAAGGACGACGTAATCGTGAGCTGGAGTCTGGTCAAGACGCCCCTTCCCCTTTCCGATCCTCGGCGGGCGCGGTTTCTGAAATTCGCCTTGCTCGCCCCGGGAGGGAAACGGGCGCCGCTTTCCGATTCACGCCAACGCTGCACCAACTCCGAGCGCGATCTGGTTTGCGAAATCGACGCGACCCGCTCGGACGCCGAAGACGGCACGGCCGCGGCGGCGCTGCTGCCCTCGAGCACGGTGCAGAACCGCGACCCGATGATCCGCAAGCTCGCGCTGTCGATCGCCGCCGGGAAAGAATCCACGTTCGACAAGATCGACGCGGTCCTCGTCTGGCTCGAGCGGAACATACGCAAGGAGCCCGTGGACACCTTCTCGGCGCTCGATGTCCTCGACGCGAAGCGCGGCGAATGCCAGGGC
Organism: Betaproteobacteria bacterium; assembly: GCA_005882235.1. GTDB lineage: Bacteria > Pseudomonadota > Gammaproteobacteria > Burkholderiales > SG8-39 > VBDM01. Next base: position 14,780 of record VBCT01000143.1, on the reverse strand, counting down.
CATTCGTATCTCTATGCGGCGCTGATGCGCGCGCTAGGCGTGCCCACACGGGTCGTCAACGGCCTGGTGTACTCGACCGAGCACGGCGGCTTCCTCTACCACACCTGGGCCGAAAGCCTGGTCGACGGCGCATGGCGGGCGGTCGACCCGACGTTCAACCAGACGGAAGCCGACGCGACCCATATCGCGCTCGTGCGCGGCGAGAGCCTCGCGGAACTCGTTCCGCTCGTCGATTGGGTGGGCAATACGCGCATTCGGGTGCTCGAGGCGCGCTAGCACGGGTTTCGAGATGAAGCGGTGAGGCCCGGGCCCGTCTCAGCCCGGGCCTCACGTTCACTGATGCGCGGTCGTCAGAACAGGTACATGGGGTACGTCGGCTGCATTCCGTTGGCGGTATGCGCCTGGTTTACATGCGCGCCCGACGTCCACCCCCCTGGTCGATTGAGCGTGACTTCCGCGTGGAGGCACCTGTTCGTCGGGTTCCAGCTGTTCCACCCGTTGCTGGCCCGGAGCAGCCGCGCCGTGGTGACGGTGACGCCCTTGCGCACCGCGGGGCAGCCGCCGATCCCGGCGCAATCGACGCTCGCGACCCGCAGGTCGAGCATCGTCGGGACGGCGAAGCACGCATCGCCGCGGACGACCTCGGTGGAGCTGAACAATCCCCCGCCCATGTCGCGCAACAGCCGCACCGAAGCAGGCACCATGTTCCACAGCGGGAACCTGCTTGCGTAGCTCAGGCAGTTGTCCGATTCATTGGGCACGCTGCAACTCGGCGCATCGGGAGGGATGCACTGGCCCCACTTCGCAGTGTCTTCGCAGTTCTGGATGTTCTCCTGAACGGCGCGCTTCATGCGGAAGCAGGCTGTACGCAGCGACAGCCCGTTCGCCAACGGCGCCGCATTCCCGTCGTAGGCCAGCGCATCGTCCGGGTTGGAGAGGTTCTCGTCGAAGAACTCGCAGCGCGTGGCGATCTGCTGATCGAACGAGTACCAGCGCTGCAGCGGCTGCCGGATGGGGCGGTAGTCGGGGAACGGGGAGCCCGCGGGCGGGATGTAATCCCCGACCAGCTGGCTGAACGGGTACTCGTTGCCGGGCGGCTCGTTCTCGAAGTTCTGCAGATATTGCAGCCCCGTGGCGAAATCGACCACGCCGGAGACGACCGCCGCAGAGCCGTAGCTGATCACGCGAACGTGCACCTCGTACTTGTCGTACTTGGTGTGGATCTCGGTTTTCCGCGTGTTGTCAAATCCCGCGCTCGCCCAGGAACCGAGATCGAGCTTCAGACCGGCCGTCTGGGTGCGGATCTCATCCGTCGAGTACTTGAGCGAGCGGAGCTGGAAGGTGAGGTACACCTGCCGCCCGTAGGCGATCGAGTACACGTATCCGTCGCCGCAGATGTTCCGGAACGTCGCCGTGTCGCCGGAGCTCAGCATGTTGACGAAGACCGGGTCGAGCGGACGCAGCGGGTGGTTGATCAGCGTCTCGACACGCATCTGGTCCGTGAGCGAGGCGACGATCATCGAGGTCTCCTCCACCCGGTTCGATTCGGAGAGCAGCGTCTTCTTGCCGGAGTAGCTGCCGCTGAACTTCCCGTACTTGGCCGAGACGCCGAGGTTCGACGCGAGATTGAGAGAATTGGCCAGCTCGTCGCGCGTACGGACGTGCGTGAACAGGTAGTCCTTGATCCGCGCCGGCTGATTCACGATCTCCGCGCCGACCATGTCGAGGCACCGGTTCGCGGTGAGCTCCTGACGGAGCTGGTCGTACGCCGCGCCGAGGATCGGCAACAGCTCATGGGTTCCGGAATCGGGTGCGAGTACGCTCAAGCCGGGGAGAGGAGCGCCCGCCACCGACGCCGACGCGAACGGCGCCGAGCCTGCTCCACCCGTCTGACGATCCGGACCGAAGCTCAGCCGCATCTCTTCGTCCACTCGGTAACCGGAGCAACCGTTCGCGTTGCATGCCGCGACGCGGAAGCGGTACGCGCCATTGCCGGGGAGCGGGAGACCCACCAACGTCGCGGGCCCCGCGTAGACCCGGGACCAGGCTCCGTCGGCCAGCCGGTCGAGGACGTAGTTCGTGGCGCCCCCTCGCGCTCCCCACCCGACCTGCAGCATGGAAGTCTCGGTGAACGGCGTGTAGGTCAAGAAGCCGGGCGTCGCGGGCGCAGGCGGAGGAGGAGGAGGAGGAGGCAATCCGCCGCCTCCTCCTTCATCGCCGGGCGGCAGGATCTCTATGCCGAATGCGCCGGCACATGCGACAGCCGCAATCCAGGGAATGTATCGCGCTCGTTTCATCGTGGGCCTCCTTAGATTGATAGAAAAATCAATCCTCCCCTGCCCGTCGCGGCATGCGCCGAGACCATCCCACGGTAGCTTTGCTATGTCGCTTTGCCTATAATTCTGAAGCACTAGTCTGTTTTGACTACTGCAACGTGTCCTTCACGCATTTTTGGGTACGCTACAGACGCAAAAAAAAGAAGAAAAAGAGCCCTTGCAGTTCGAGAAGGGAGAGAAAGATGCTCGAGCAGATCTTACAATCCCGGGAAGTTCGCGCGGCCGTCGCACAGTGTCACCAGGCACGGACAATTGCTGACATAAAGGAAATTATCAGCGTCAGCTTGCGCAAATTAATTCCACATGATCATTCCGCCTGCGGTTTCGGGAATTTCGTATCGGGCAGAGTTCATTCGTATCTCAACGTCGATTGTCCGCCGGAAATTTTTTCTCATTTGTTCGCGAACAACTCCACAATTTACTGCCCCGCTTTCGTTCTCTGGAGGAGATCGCTCGCTCCAGAATTTGTTTCGATACCGCAGTTGCAAAACTCGCGAGCTTTCCAAGCTCGCGAGTATCAGCGGTGGATGGGAATACTGAGCGATTTCAAAATGCAAAATGTCGCCGGGCACGGTTTGCCCGATATAGCCGGTAGAGTAACGAGTTTCTTCGCTCTCACTAGATTGGAACAGCCCTTGACTATGCGGGGACGCGCGATCTTGGCGACCGTGGTCCCTCATCTGCACGTCGCCCTGACGAACGTCATGCGCGAAACACGGCTAAGTGAAAATGGCAATGACACTTCGGCTGTGGAGCTTTGTACCCTCGGTCCCATCGAGACAAAGCCAGTGCTCGATAAGCGCGTCCACGGCAGTTTGACCAGACGCGAGGGGGAAATCCTAAAATGGGCGTTTATTGGAAAAACCAACGCCGAGATAGGAATGATACTTAACATCAGTGAGTTTACCGTCAAGAACCACGTCCAAAACATTCTTCGAAAACTTGGGGCAAGCAATCGGACGCATGCGGTAGCAAAAGCCATCAGTCAGCAACTGATCCAAATATGACCCGGCCCGACGCGCGCAAGATCCGCGCGCTGTTTCCGGGCTGACCCGCGCCCCGCTACGCGAGCTTGACGTTCTTCAGCGGCAGGCTGCGCACCGGCTTCCCCGTGGCGGCGAAGATCGCGTTGAGCACGGCAGGGGTCACCACGCAGATGGTCGGCTCGCCGACTCCGCCCCAGAAATCCTGGGTCGGCACGATCACCGTCTCGACTTTCGGCATTTCGGCGAGACGCAGGAGCGGATAGGTGTGGAAGTTCAGCTCTACCATACGTCCGTTCTGCACCGTGCACTCGCCGTAGAGGGCCGCGCTCAAGCCGTACACGACCGAGCCTTCGACCTGCGCGGCGATCTGGTCGGGATTGACCGCGTGGCCGCAATTGAGCGCGAGGACCATGCGATGGATCTTGAGCTTGCCTTCGGCGCTCACCGAGACCTCGGCGACCGCCGCCGAGTAGCTGGCGTAGCCCATGAACTGCGCGATGCCGCGATGCACACCGGCGGGCAGCGGCTTGCCCCACCCGCCTTTCTCCGCAGCCGCGTTCAGCACGCCGAGGTGCTTCGGGTGATTGGCCATGAGCTCGCGGCGGAATTCAAGCGAGTCTTTCCCGGCCGCGCGCGCCACTTCCTCCATGAAGCATTCGAGGTACACGCCGTTCTGGTTGGTGTTGACGCCGCGCCACGGTCCGACCGGGACGTGCGTGTTGCGCATCGCGTACTCGATCTGCAGATTCGGCACGGTGTAGCCGAACTGCGCGTCACCGGGCTCTTTCCATAGGCCCTGGAGCTGGCGAACATCCTTGCCTTCCTTGATCGCGCCCGGATTCAACCAGGCGTTGATCGACTGCCCGGAAACGCGGATGTGCATACCGAGGAGCTTGCCGCTCTCGTCCAGCCCCGCGGAGAGCTTGCACTGCGAGATCGGCCGGTAGAAGTCGTGCGCCTGATCCTCCTCGCGGCTCCAGATCAGCTTGACGGGTACGCCGGGGAATTGCTTCGCGATGGCGACCGCCTGGCGCGTGTAGTCCTGCGTGCCGCCGCGCCGGCCGAATCCGCCTCCGAGGTCGAGCTTGTGGACTTCGCCCGCGGCGAGCGGCAGTCCCGCTTCCTCGCAGGCCGCGGCGAGCGAACCTTCGGCGCTCTGCGTCGCCGTCCATACTTCGACCTTGTCCGCAGTGACTACGGCCGTGCAGTTCATCCGCTCTATGGTCGCGTGCGAGAGGAAGGGCGTGCTGTAGACCGCTTCGACTTTTTTCGGAGCGCCGGCGATCACCTTGAGCGCATCGCCGATCTTGGTGTCGGCGAAAGCGTCGTCGGCAGTCAGGCCTTCCTTCAGGCGCTCGGCGATGGTCGCGCTCGATTGCGCGGCGTTCGCGCCTTCGTCCCAGACGATGGGCAGGGCCTCGAGCGCGGTCTTCGCCCGCCACCAGGTGTCGGCAACGACTGCGACCGCCCCGTCGTTCACCTTGACCGCGCGGCGCACGCCGGGCATCTTCGCGACCTTGGCCTCGTCGAAGCTCACCAGCTTGCCGCCGTGCACCGGGCAGGCCTTGACCGCGGCGCTCAACATGCCCGGCAGCTTGAGATCGATCGCATAGACCTTGCCGCCGTTCAGCTTGTCGGCCGTGTCCAGGCGCTTCATCGGCTTGCCGGCGATCTTCCAGTCCTTCGGGTCCTTGAGTTTGATGCTCTTCGGATCGGGGGGTGTGAGGTTCGCCGCCGCGATGGCGAGCCTGCCGTAGCTTGTGCTGCGCTTGGAAGCGGCGTGCGTGATGACGCCGTCGGCGACGGTGAGCTCGCCCACCGGAACCTTCCACTGCTCCGCCGCCGCCTGCATGAGCATCATGCGCGCCGCAGCGCCGCCGCGGCGCACATAGTCCTGCGAGCCGCGGATGCCGCGGCTGCCGCCGGTCGCCATGTCACCCCAGACGCGCTTGCGGGCGAGGTTCTGCCCGGGAAAGACGTGCTCGGTCGCGACCTTCTTCCAGTCGCACTCGAGCTCCTCGGCGACGAGCTGCGCGAGGCCGGTGAGCGTGCCCTGCCCCATCTCCGAGCGCGCGATGCGGACCACGCAGGTGCTGTCGGGCCTGACGACGACCCAGGCGTTGACCTCGGTGCCGGCCGCAGTTGCGGCCTGCGCCGACCCGACGAACGGGAGCTTGAACCCGAGCGCGAGCCCGCCGCCCGCGGCGGCTGAGCTGACGATGAATTTGCGGCGGGAAAGATTCGTTGCGCGTGTCGTTTTTTTCATGGTCGCTCCTTTAGGCCTTCTTGACCATTTCGGCCGCCATGTGCACGCCCGCGCGGATGCGCTGGTAGGTGCCGCAGCGGCAGATGTTGGTCATCGCCGCGTCGATATCGGCGTCGCTCGGCTGCGGGTTTTTCCCGAGCAGCGCGGCGGCCGCCATGATCTGTCCGGACTGGCAGTAGCCGCACTGCGGCACGTCGAGCGCCGCCCAGGCCCTCTGCACCGGATGGGAGCCGGTCGCGGAGAGCCCTTCGATGGTGACGATCCTGTCGCCGGGCTTCATGTCGCTGATCAGAACGGAGCAGGAGCGCCGCACCTCGCCGTTGATGTGCACGGAACAAGCGCCACACTGCGCGACGCCGCATCCGTACTTCGTGCCGGTCAGGCCCACCTGCTCGCGGATGACCCACAGGAGCGGCGTCCCGGCCTCCGCCTGCACGTCGCGTATCTTGCCGTTGATGTTGAGTTTTGCCATGGACGTCCTCCTTAGACCTGACGCTGAATCTTATATGAGAAAGCCGGGTCATCCAAGATATCCGACTCCCTTTGCCATGAGCGCGGCGCACAGGATTATCACGATCACGCCGGCCAGCTCCCAGTGGATGACGGAGCGGATCGAGGCGATCTTGCGGTCGGTCAGGGCCGGCATCCGTCCCTGTTTCAAGGACTTGCTCCAGGAGACGAATTCGACGGTCGGGTAGATCGAGAGCAATCCCACGATCACGAAGAGAGACAGCTTGGCGATGAAGGGCGCGCTGTGGAAGTAGTAGGACGCCCCCTTCTCGAAATAGAAGACGCGGAGCAGGCCGACGACCAGCACCACGCCCGACGATATACCAAAAACCATATCGACGAGCCGCAACCTCCGGGCGGTTCCGAGGTTGAGCTCGCCCCGAATCAGGACGAATTCGACCGCCAAGGCAGCGACCAGGCTGAAAGCCGCGAGGTGGTGGAGAAAAGCGAAGAAGGGAGTCATCTGTCAGGCCTCATTATTCCCTTGCTCAGATCCGCGTGTCTACCGCAATCCAGTTCACCTCCCAAGTCTTGCCACCATCTTCGGAGAATGACTGCTCGAACCGACAAGAACTTGAAGTGATGTCGGAGATGACGAATCGAACAAGGACGGCTCGGCCGTTGAGAGTCTCCTGGTTGAAGAACTCTCCGCGTCCGTTCGTAAACCGGCCGATGGCCGGTGGGCTCATCGAGCCACTGCCGAGGCCTGAAAAGTTCAGGCTCCACTGCCGGGACTGCGGGTCGTACAGACGAAGACTCAGTCCTTCGAGGTGTCCCGCCGGTCCATCGACGACAAGCTCAACCAGATTGGCGCGACCATCCCAGACCTTCCTGACGACCGTGGTCCCGTGGTATTCGACCCACGTCGTTGAGCCCGTCAAGGGACGAAGGAGGCGTCTCAAATGCGTCTTCCACGTGCCAAATTGGAAGTCGAAATCGTGTTGGCCGTCACGTTGCTGGAGTGTGGCGGACCTTCCTTTGTCCGCTTCCGTCTGTGCAAATCCAGCGTGTGCATGGAAGGCGAGAATCAGAGCGCACAACCGAACAGCGGTTCGCGCAGCCGTTGCGTACATGACAGCGCTCCTAGAGGATGGTGAATGTCCGGGATTTAGCGGTACAGAAGTCACCGGGTGTTACCTGCCTCCCTCCATCGCCCATCGGCAAGGACGACCGATGTCTCGATCTGTCGCTTGGGGATCGACCAGTATCTCCGAAGGAGGGATTCCTTGTACGAGTTCGGGACAACCGTGAATCCGTTCCTCCGGTAGAACTCGATGGCCCACGACGCAGCAGCCCAGGTGCCGATCAAAACGGGCTTGCCCGTGAGGCCCTGCACATGCCGCAAGAGGCTCGTCCCGACGCCCTTCCTCTGCACGCTTGGCGTGACGTAGGCGTGGCGTATCAGAGCGACCTCTCCCTTGTCCTGAATTCCCATGACTGCCAGCAGACGCCCGTTTTCCTCCGCCACCCAGAAGACGACGCCATCCGCAATCTCCTTCTCCAGTTCGTCCACCGGCATATAAGGATCCCGCCACCGGTCGGGCGGTATCACCCCTCGATAAGCCTGCGCAGCTTCGTTGACAATCGCCAACATCGCCGCCGAATCCGCTTCCTCGCTTTTTCGAATTCGCACCATGCGGTTCGGGGAGCCGAGCTCAGCCACCACGAGACGATACCCTAGGTCGATTTCGCGAAGCTCCATTAGTTCTGAGTATCGTGCGTGCCAACGTCCATGGCCTAGATCGAATTTCAACCGGTCCATCGCGGCACAAACAATACCCCGGTCGAGTAGAGCGAGCCCGGAGATTGCTCCCCGAACAGTCGCATCCAAATATGCATGAGGCCGTTTCCAGTACGCCCCGAAAAAGCCGTCCGCGCAGTCCTCCGGTATCAGCAACTTCTCGATGGTGGCGGGTCCAAGGTGTGCCAATACGGTCGCCAGAGTAGCCAGTTGGGTCTCACGTTCCGCCGCCTCCGGCAGATAGTCACGCACCAGCCAGAATTGCCGTGCGAAAACGCCCGGATCCCAGGTGACGACGACTTGCTTGCGCGACACCCTGCGCATTTCCGCCAGACCTGCGCTCGGATCAGACCAGTGATGCACGGTTAATACAGCCAGAGCCACGTCAAATGCGCCATCCGGGAACGGCAGCTGCTCGGCCACGCCGCGTACCACCGGGGCGGCCGATGACGAGCGCTGTCTGATCATGATCTCTGATGGTTCGACTCCCACAACGGACATGAACCGGGGTTCGTAAGAGCCGGCTCCTGCCCCGACGTTGACTAGCGTGCGGTGGCCGTCGAGCGCTTGGTGTATCCGCGCAACCCAGCGTGAATCGGGCCTGCGCACGGCCGCGTAGTCGGTGCCAATTTGATCGTATCTCTCAGCTGCGCTCATTTCTTATCACACCGTAGCTCGATGGAAGGGTTAGCCCGCTTCCGGGAAATGCGCCGAATTCGATGGAGCGCGTTCTGGTTCTAAGCCAGCTCAAGGACAAGAGCGACCTCGCCATTTGGTTTGACTTCGCCAGTGTGGCGAAAGCCGAATGATAGGTAGAACTCCATTGGCCCGTGGGGGCCAACGACATAGGACGTGTGAATGGCGGTGACTCCCGGTCTGGTGCGTGCATAAGCAACGACAAGCGCAAGTGCTTTGCGCCCCAGGCCGGCCTTCTGAAAGCGACGGTCGATCATGAAGCGCCAGAGCGAGAGCTGAGCGGGAGCAGGTGCAGGCGTGAGTAGGGTCGAGTCGCGCAGCATGACAAAGCCTATGAGCTCGTCTCCCTTGTGGATGGAGCGGAACCAAGCGTCACGGTGAAAGTACGCTTGAGCTATGGACACTGCGTTGCTGGCTACGTAGCTCTCTTGCTCCGGGGCGACCTGCAGGTCGGTTACTGCGCGAACCGTGGACGCGGTGATTTCCTGCAGCGAAACTTCGGGCACAGCGACGTTAGCGGTTGCCACGCGGCGTTCTGAAATTGAGGGAACCACCTTCACCTGACTAAGGCAGTCAAGGCCTGCTGCTCTGGTGAACCTGGAACTGAATCGAGGTCTCTAAGCCATTTCACTGCCGAACGGCGCCAGATCTGAACTGTCGGGCGCAGGCTCGCGCGTTGGCGGATAGTACCAACCCGGACAAACATGTGAGTTGGATTTCCTTCCGCTGAGGAATAGAGCGGCGTACCACAGACTGGACAGAAGGCTTGCACACGCTTCGCTCCACTCTCCGCAACTTTGACATAGATTCTGGGTGAGCCGCCTCGCACGTGAAAGGATTCTGCCTTCGCTGGCACGATCACGCGGAATGCGGAACCCGTAAGGGCCTGGCAGTCTGTGCAGTGACACACGACAACGGTGTTTGTATCGATTTCCGCATCGAACTCGATGTTCCCGCAGTGACAAGCCCCGTTTACTTTCATCTTGACCCTCCAACGGAAGCGCTTCATCTAGAGCCGACTAACGTCGTGGTCAGCGGCGCCGATAGGTGTCCGGTGCACCTAAAGTTAGGCTATTTTTTTCCATTTTGACCAGATGGTTGTAACCCGTGTCCTCAGACTAATTTTCTACCTAACTCCCCGGACCGGTCAGGCAGCAGACCTTAGATAGGGTTGCCCAGACCTCTTAACGTACAGGGTGCATCCTCCGGCGGATCGGGGATGATGCTCTGAACCAACCGGGAGGCGCAGCCAGCACCCCGCAGAGTACGCTCGGACTTCGTCGGCAAACTCACCCTCAAGGACGAACAACTCGGCACCTTGCTCATAGGAGATGATTCCAAGGTCTGCTTGCGGCTCCCAACGCTCGAGGCGCATCAGGTCCGAGAAGCCGGCTTGCTGGTAGAGCGGCTTGTGAGCTACGGCCGGAATCGAGCTGGGCTCCCACGCGAGCTTGTGGGTGTCGACGACTACGTGGCGCCGTTCCCGACCCGGGAATTGCCGCAGCTTCACGAGCAGGACGCATCCAGGTTCCGAAAAAGGGGCATGGCGAAAGCCTTCCGGATTGAGGAGAAACGTGCCCGCGGGCCAGTCCCCATGTTCGTCGGAGAAGACGCCCTCGAGCACCAGGATTTCCTCTCCCTCCGGATGGTCGTGCGCCGGGAACCTCGAAGCCGGCTCGTAGCGCACGACAGACGTGACTTGGCCCGATTCCGGAGGCCCCACCAAGTGGACTCGCTTTCGCCAGACCGACCCGCTCGGACTCGGCGTCCACTGCATCAGAGTCGTGTCGGCGACGGCTCGGACAGAAAGATTTCCGTTGATCGCCTCTACCATCGAGTTCTTCCCTTCGCTAGATCTGGTCAACGATCATCGCAGGGACGAAACCTTGACCGGCATCCGATTCACCGTGCCAGTTCGCATTCGCCCTGCCGCGCTGCCTCAATGCGTTGGGAAAAAGTCATGTTCTTACCCCCCATCGTGACCTCGAGAACACCCACGATGCGGCTCGGATCTATATTCAACCGCGCAATTCCAGTCGCGACTTGCGGACTCTCGCAGACGAGAAGATAGCGAATTGTGTCGCCATGTCGGCTCTCATTGCCTAGTTTGCAGCCCTGAAGCGACGGGTGATGCAGGACTGGGAACACGGGAGGGAGTTCGTGACTGCGCAAACAGCGACGCTCCCGGGTTGTGGCGTACCGCAAGTTCTCCTCAAGATGAGGCATTACGGTTTGGACCGTGATCTCATAGGTGCCCGGCTGAACTGCTTCGTCCAATGCCCACGCAGCTGTACAGAGCCATGAGGCTGCCATCAGCAGGGCAGTACGCGGGCGGCGCGAAAGCCTACAGAATGAGACCAGAGAAGGCACAACTTTGCCGAGGCCTAATGTCCGCGTTGAGCGGTGCGCCGCCGCGAACACAAACCAAACGCGCGCCGCCTCACGGCGCGTCCGCTCTCAAACGCGTTGTTAGGCAGCACCGTTCACTTCCTTTCCCATTTACGGCGACAAATGCAGCTTACCCGACCCAATGATTCAGAATTTCGCGCCGCTATCCTCACAGCTTAATACCCTCTCGCATAAACCTAGCTTTGATTCGCTGCTCGATAACGGGGCCGAGCGACTGGCCCCACCGCTGCCCTATCGACATGCTTTCAGCCGCCAACGCTGGCATGACCCTTATCGTCTTCTTCCCTAAGTCCGTTGAATAGAATTGGATCATCTCCTTGACTTCGCTGGCGGTGAAATACTTGTGGTATAGGAGAGTCACGAGTTCTCTGAATGAAGTCACGTTCTCGTCAAAAACAATGTCTATCTCCGCTGGTAAGGTGTCAATAATCCTCTCTGGAATATCGGGGCGAGCCCGTTTGATTGCCTGAGACATTTGCGTGACGACAAGCGTAGCCATTTGCTTACTGATTGCGGTAGTGCCTGTCATATCAAGTAACCTTTCAATATCCGCTTTCTTTTCAGCTGACAAGTCCTCTGCGGCTAGACATGCTCCGCTCAGAAAGGGTAGAACCGCGAACAGGAAGAATCGAGCTGCTGTCATTGCTGCCTCCAAATGACGGGGTGAGCGGGACGTTAGCCGCGTAGAAGTGCTGCCTAACGTTCCCAGCCACCGGCGTGCGACTGCGGCCGCTTGCCGGAGCGCGATGCTTGACGCGCGTCCGGGTGCGCTGGGCGGTTAGACGGCGCCTTCACTTGGCGCCCCAACGCCATGTGGGAGGCTCGCCCTTGACCCAGCAGACGGCGACCAGACCTAGGCACAGGCACACCGCATATATGACGAAGACGAACGAGCCGTACGTGGGCAACAGCATGAAGGCGCCACCGAGGAGAAGGACGGCGAAGATTCCCATGACAACCCAACCCTGCCACACGCTGGGAAGACCCCAGCCCCAACCGTAGCGCTTTGCGGGAAACCAATATATGAGATGGTTGGTCATCGCGGTGCCTCCGAAGCGGGGTATCTCAGCATGGTTGCGTGAGTGACGTTCTCTTACCGCCCATGCTCGACGTTTGGAGGCATGGTGACCCATTCGTGTTTGCGCTCCTCATACACAGACACTTTGGGTGCCGGGAACGCCGGGTCCGCGAACGCACCAACCGGGACTGCGACCAGGTCTGGCTGTTTTTCCAAGTGGTAGTAGACCGTCGAACCACAGGCCGGGCAGAAATGGTACGTGATCTTGTTGCCAGAGTCAGCGGTACGAACGTACTGCGTGGAGCTGCCCTGGACGACTACGGCTTGCGCAGGGAAGCGAGCCTGTTCTCCGAAGACACTACCGGTCCTGCGTTGGCATGCGAGGCAGTGGCACACAGAGATGCGGACCGGTTCACCGGGGGCAACGAGCGAAAGCTGGCCGCAGCTGCAGGAGGCTGTCCGACTATTCGTGGGCATGTGCATGCGGTTTCTTCCGCCGCCTAACGTTCAATCATCTTCCGAAAAGCCGTCTAATCTGGCGTGTCAGTCTACGCTTGGCCAAGTTGGCCTTCAAATTCATCGGGCTTGCCACGCAGCGCGCGAGATCAAGCCTTGATAGGTTGCGCGCGGAAGGTCAAGTGTCTGATCTCCTGAGGGGTGAAACCCCGCACGGGCGCCCGCGGACCTATGCGGTGATGCTCACCGCAGTTCCCGCCGGCACGAGCTCGAAAAGCTCGAGGATATCGGGGTTGCGCATGCGTATGCACCCGATCGATCCCGGTTTCCCCATCTCGACCGCGTCCGGGCTGCCGTGGATGTAGATGTAGCGCCGCATGGTGTCCACCTCACCCATCCGATTTCTCCCCGGCTCGCACCCCGACAGCCACAGGATGCGCGTGAGTATCCAGTCGCGACCGGGAAAACGCTCGGCCATTTCCGGTGTCCAGATCTCCCCCGTCGGGCGGCGCCGGACAAACACCGTGCTCAACGGCTGCCCCGCGCCGATTTTCGCGCGCACGATGTGCTCGCCTCTCGGGGTGCAGAAGCTCCCCTGCCGCTCACCCGGACCGTTACGGGATGTAGAAACGACGTAGCGCTGGATTTCCCGCCCGTTCTCGAAGAGCGCGAGGCTCTGCTCCGGGATCGAGATTTCAACTCTCGGCATTGCGCCGCGCCGCGAAGAATTCCGAGAGCAGCCGCCCCGCTTCGTCAGCGAGAACTCCGCCCGTCACGGTCGTGTGATGATTGAGCTTCTTCTCCGAGAAAAGATCGACGACGCTGCCGCAGGCGCCGGTCTTGGGGTCGGCCGCGCCGTAGACGAGCCGCGCGATCCGCGCGTGCATGATCGCCCCGGCGCACATGGCGCAGGGCTCGAGCGTCACGTAGAGCGAGCAGCCTTCGAGCCGGTAGTTGTCGAGCTTCTTGGTTGCTTCGCGCAGCGCCTGGATTTCAGCGTGGGCGCTGGGGTCCTTGCTCGAGATCGGCGCGTTGTAGCCGCGGCCGATGACCTTTCCGTTCTTTACCACGAGCGCGCCGACGGGCACCTCGCCCCGCTCGGCCGCGCGCACCGCGAGGCGCAGCGACTCGCGCATCCTCGCGGCGTCGAAATCGGCGTCCAAGCCCCCTACTCCCACTCAATGGTCGCCGGCGGCTTGCTCGAGACGTCGTAGACCACGCGGTTGATGCCGCGCACTTCGTTCATGATGCGGTTGGAGATTTTTGCCAGCAGATCGTGCGGCAGCGGCGCCCAGTGCGCGGTCATGAAGTCGCTGGTCTGCACCGCCCGCAGGGCGACGACGTACTCGTAGGTTCGCCCGTCGCCCATCACGCCCACCGATTTCACCGGGAGGAACACCGCAAAAGCCTGCGCGACCTTGTCGTACCAACCTGCGGCGCGCAGCTCCTCGATGAAGATAGCGTCCGCGCGGCGCAGCAGCTCGGCATATTCGCGTTTCACTTCGCCGAGGATGCGCACGCCGAGGCCAGGCCCCGGGAAGGGATGGCGGAACACCATTTCGCGCGGGAGTCCCAGCGCGAGACCCAGCTCCCGCACTTCGTCCTTGAAGAGATCCCGCAGGGGCTCGAGGAGCTTCAAGTGAAGCGTCTCGGGCAAGCCCCCGACGTTGTGGTGCGACTTGATCGTGTGCGCCTTCTTCGTCTTCGCGCCCGCCGACTCGATCACGTCGGGATAGATCGTGCCTTGCGCGAGCCACTTGACCTTGGGGAACTTCTTCGCCTCCCGCTGGAACACCTCGACGAATTCGCGCCCGATGATCTTTCTCTTCTCCTCGGGGTCTGCGGCTCCGGCGAGCGCCGCGAGGAACCGCCCGGAAGCGTCGACGGATTCGACCTTGACGCCGAGATTCCGGGAGAAGGTCCGCATGACTTCCTGCGCTTCGTTTTGCCGGAGCAGACCCGTGTCGACGAAGGCGCAGCTCAGCTGATCGCCGATCGCGCGGTGGATCAGGGCGGCCGCGACGGCCGAATCGACCCCGCCCGAGAGCCCGAGCAGCACTTCCTCCTTCCCGACTTGGCGGCGGACCTTCTCGACGGCCTCGCCGAGATAATCGGGCATGTTCCAGTCCCTGCCGCAGCCGCAGATCTCGTGCACGAAGCGGCCGAGGATCGCGCCGCCCTGGTGCGTGTGCGTCACCTCCGGGTGGAACTGCACTCCGTAGAATTTGCGCGCTTCGTCGGCCATTGCGGCGATCGGAGTGGCCGCGTTGCTCGCGATCACCTTGAAGCCGGGCGGAAGCGCCGTGACCTTGTCGCCGTGGCTCATCCACACGTCGAGCAAGCCGTGCTTCTCGCCGTTGAT
>VBCT01000176.1 GCA_005882235.1 Betaproteobacteria bacterium | reverse complement strand
GTGGGCAGCAGCGGGCAAGAGAATCACTACCGTCGAAGGCTTGAGCGAAGGCCGCGAGTTGCACCCCTTGCAGCATGCCTTTCTCGCCGAGCAGGCAGCCCAATGCGGATACTGCACGAGCGGCATCCTGATCAGCGCCGCGGCGCTTTTAGCGAAAAATCCCAGGCCTACTGAGCGCGAAGTTCGCGAGGCGCTCGACCGCAACCTGTGCCGTTGCGGATCGCACAACCGAATGGTGCGCGCAGTGTTGCGTGCGGCTCAGGAATAGCGCATGAACACCGTTGCGGAAACCGGACTCAAGCGGCCCGGAAGCCTGGAGAAGAACCCGAGACTTTCGCAGTGGTTGCGCGTGCACCGCGACGGCACGGTCTCGATCTACAGCGGCAAAGTCGAGATCGGCCAGGGTATCCTGACGGCCCTCGCGCAGATCGCCGCTGAAGAGCTCGGGATCGCACTGGAACGCATCCGCATGGTTCCCGCCGACACTGCGGTGAGTCCGGACGAGGGTGTTACTTCGGGCAGCCTCTCGATCCAGGATTCCGGTGCCGCACTACGCCGCGCCTGCGCGCAGGCACGCGCGTTGCTCCTTGAGCGCGCTGCGGCGCGGTTCGGCGTATCGGCCCGCGATTTGCAGGTAGCGGACGGCACCGTGCGGACGGCAGGCCGGCGCACGAGCTTCTGGGAATGCGCGGACGACGCGCTGTTCGACCGCGAGATCGACGAGACAGCGGCCTTGAGATCGCTGCGCGACTACCGGGTGGTCGGCAGGCCTGCCCCGCGGCGCGATCTGCCCGACAAGATCGCCGGCCGGCCTCGCTTCATTCAGGACATGACGCTGCCGGGAATGCTCTACGGCCGCGTAGTTCGTCCGCCGCACGATTTCGCGGGGCTGATCTCGCTCGATGACAGCAAGGTCAAGTCGATGCCGGGGCTTGTGGCGATCGTGCGCGACGGCGGCTTTGTCGGGGTCCTTGCCGAGCGCGAGGATGTGGCGATCTTGGCCCAGCGCGCCCTTCGGCTGACAGCGTCGTGGAGAGAGGTCGATCCGCCGCCCCGGGGCGTGCATGCGTGGCTCAAAGAGCACGCGGCCGAGCACCGCGTCATCAACGAGAAGGAAAACGCCCACGCGAAATCCCGCGCAACGAAGGTGCTCGAGGCGTCCTACACCAAACCCTATATATCGCACGCCTCGATCGGACCGTCCTGCGCGATCGCCCAGATCGATGACGGCAAGATCATGGTATGGAGCCACAGCCAGGGAATTTTCAATCTGCGCCGCGACCTGGCGCTGGCTCTGGGGGTGCGCGAGGATGCGATCATCGTGCGGCATGCGGAAGGAGCGGGCTGCTACGGGCACAACGGGGCGGACGATGCCGCGCTCGACGCAGCCCTGCTCGCGCGAGCGGCAGGCGGCCGCCCGGTCCAGGTGCAATGGATGCGAGACGACGAATTCGCGTGGGCCCCGTGCGGTCCAGCCATGGCCCTGAGCTTGCGCGCGGCACTCGACGCCCACGGCGATATCGTCGATTGGGAGCACGAGCTTTGGAGCAATGGCCACAGCAGCAGACCCGGCAGAGCGGATAATCCGGCGCTCCTCGCAGCCTGGCACTTGTCGAGACCGTATGAACGACCTTCGGCGATCAACATGCCGCTCCCCTCGGGGGCGGCGGACCGTAACGCGATTCCGATATACGATTTTCCAAACCAGCGCGTGGTCAACCACTACGTACGCGAGATGCCGGTGCGAACCTCGGCGCTGCGCTCGCTGGGTGCGTACGCCAACGTGTTTGCGATCGAATCCTTCATGGACGAGCTCGCTCAGGCGGCGGAAATCGATGCCCTCGCCTTCCGTCTGCGGCATCTCAAGGATCCGCGGGGCCGCGCGGTGATCGAGGCGGCGGCGCGGCGGGCCGGGTGGAACGGGTGGAAACCCGTCGAAGGTCGAGGTCACGGCATCGGATTTGCGAAATACAAGAATCTCGGCGCCTACTGCGCAGCGATCGCCGAGGTGGAGGTCGACCACGAGGTGCGCGTGAATCGGCTGGTCCTTGCGGTCGACGTCGGGCTCGCTGTCAACCCGGACGGCGTGATCAATCAGATCGAGGGTGGCGCAATTCAGTCGACCAGCTGGACCCTCAAGGAACAGGTAAAGCTCGACGCACGCGGCATCGCGAGCCTCGGCTGGGAGGATTACCCAATCCTGAAGTTCAGCGAGGTACCGGCCGTCGAAGTCGAGCTGATCGACCGCCCCGAGCTGCCCGCTGTCGGCGCGGGAGAAGCCGCGCAGGGTCCCACGGCGGCGGCGATCGCCAATGCGGTGGCGCATGCGCTCGGTTTGCGCGTGCGCGATCTCCCGCTCACGCACGAGCGGATTGCCGCAGCGATAAGTCAGTCGACGTAGTTGTACGCCGGCAAAGTAAGGAACTCCACGTAGCGATCGTCGGTCGTGATGCGGTCGAAGAGCTTCGCGCCTTCCTCGTATTTGCCGGCATTCCACGCCTCGTCACCGAGGTAGGTCTTCACCTTGGGCAATTCTTCGGCGAGCAGCCTTCTGAACAGTTCCTGGGTGACTTTGCGGCCGTCTTGCAGCTCCCCTTTTGGAGAACGCATCCACTGCCAGATCTGAGAGCGCGAGATTTCTGCGGTGGCCGCATCCTCCATCAGATTGAATACGGGCACGCAACCGTTACCCGCGAGCCAAGCCCCCAAGTACTGGATACCGACTGAGATATTGTTACGCAAACCGGTTTCGGTGATCGGTCCTTCCGGCCGGAAGTCGAGCAGGTCTCTAGCGGCGACAATTACATCCGGGCGCTGCTTCTCGTATTGGTTGGGGCGCGGCATGTGCTCATCGAATACGGCTTTTGCGATCGGCACCAGACCCGGGTGCGCGACCCAGGTTCCGTCGCAACCGTCGGCCACTTCGCGAAGCTTATCCTCGCGAACCTTCGCGAGCGCAGCTTCGTTGGCTGCAGGATCGTTCTTGATCGGGATCTGCGCCGCCATCCCGCCCATGGCCGGGGCTCCGCGGCGATGGCAGGTCTTCACGAGGAGCAACGCGTACGCACGCATGAAAGGCGCGGTCATCGTCACCTGAGCGCGATCGGCGAGGCAGAAACCCCGGTTCGCGCGGAACTTCTTGATGCAAGAAAAGATGTAGTCCCATCGACCGATGTTGAGTCCGGCGGAGTGCTCGCGCAGCTCCCACAGAATTTCGTCCATTTCGAACGCCGCAACCACGGTTTCGATCAGTGCTGTGGCCTTGATCGATCCCTGCGGCACGCCCAATTCGCTCTGCGCGAATTTGAAAGTGTCGCTCCAAAGCCGCGCCTCGAGATGGGACTCCATCTTCGGAAGGTAGAAATACGGCCCGGTGCCGCGTGCAAGCAGTTCTTCGGCGTTGTGAAAGAAATACAGCGCAAAGTCGAATATCGCTCCCGAAACGGGCTTTCCGTCCACAAGTAGATGTTTTTCATCCAGATGCCAGCCGCGCGGGCGCGGAATCAGAACTGCCACCTTGTTCTTCAACCGGTACGATTTTCCCTCTTGTACGAAACTGATGCTCCCGCGTACGGCATCGCAGAGGTTGACCTGGCCTTCAATCATGTTGGCCCAGGTCGGGCAGTTGGCGTCCTCGAAGTCCGCCATGAAAGTGGAGGCGCCCGAGTTGAGCGCGTTGATCACCATTTTGCGGTCGGTCGGCCCGGTGATCTCGACGCGACGGTCCAGCAAATCTTTCGGTTGCGGTGCGATCGTCCATTCCTTGGCGCGAAGCGGAGCGGTTTCCGGAATGAAATCGGGGAATTTGCCGGCGTCAAATTCTCTTTGGCGCGCCGCGCGCCGTGCGAGCAGGTCCCGGCGGCGCGATTCGAAGGCGCGATGCAGTTTCGCGACGAAGGTCAAGGCCGCGGGTGTCAGAACCCGTGCCGCCTCCAACAAGGCGGGCGCGCGGATTTCAACCCCTGCCGGAAGAGTTGCCGTTAGAGGGGCAATCGAAGACGCCACGTTCAGCGCGTTCTCAAGAATATTGCGCTGAACCATTCTAGTTTCATGAATCACATCTCCAAATAGGCTCGCCGAATGGTATCTCGGACTATTCCGCGTCGGTCAGTGTCCCATCTCCGATGCCCAGCTCACCGATCTTGCGGGTGATCGTATTGCGGCCTATGCCGAGCCGACCCGCCGCCTCGATGCGTCGCCCGCCGGTATGCGCGAGGGCCTTTGCGATCAGCGTTTTTTCGAAGCTCTTCGAGAGATCCTCCATGATGTTCGTTTCGCCGTTTACCAGTCTGCGATCCGCTTCGCGTGCCAGCGCCGCGAGCCACTCGCCGGAGGGCGCTGCGGCATCCTCGCGGAGCTCCGGTGGAAAATCGCCGACCTCGATGACCTGCGTGGGTGACATCACGGTAAGCCAGTGACACACATTTTCGAGCTGACGGACGTTTCCGGCAAGATTCTGAGCCGAGAGGTGAGCCATCGCTGAATCGGACAGGCGCTTAGGTTCTACACCGAGCTCCCGCGCGGATTTCGTGAGGAAGTATCGTGCAAGCAGCGGAATATCTTCGCGACGTTCGCGCAGCGAAGGCAGCCGTAGCCTGATTACATTCAGCCGGTGATACAGATCCTCGCGAAACAGGCCTTCGCGAACCCGCGCTTCCAAGTCTTGATTGGTCGCGGCGATGACGCGGACACTCGCGCGAATCGGCTGATGGCCGCCAACCCGATAGAAAGTTCCGTCAGACAACACGCGCAGCAAGCGCGTTTGCAGCTCGGCCGGCATGTCGCCGATCTCATCCAGGAACAGGGTGCCGCCTTCGGCCTGCTCGAAGCGACCCCGTCGCAGAGCCTGCGCCCCCGTGAAGGCACCACGCTCGTGCCCGAAGAGCTCCGATTCTAGAAGGTCTTTTGGCATCGCCGCAGTATTTATTGCGATGAATGGTTTGTCTGCGCGCGGGCTATGGCGGTGCAACGCTCGCGCCACGAGTTCCTTGCCTGTTCCGGACTCGCCGGTGATCAGGACCGTGGCGCTCGACTGCGACAAGCGGCCGACTGCGCGGAACACCTCTTGCATCGACTGTGCTTGCCCGAGGATATCCGGCGTACCGGGCAACGACTCCTCGGCTTCGCCCTCCCGCACGCTCTCGCCTAGTGCCCGACGGATGAGCTCGACCGCCTGGTCAACGTCGAATGGCTTTGGCAGGTATT
>VBCT01000175.1:5746-5991 GCA_005882235.1 Betaproteobacteria bacterium | reverse complement strand
TGGCCGATTCTGTCGCGTTGCAGCTTGTTCACGACGCGCTCGGCGTAGACGGAGCGCGAGCTGGTGGAGAGCCGCGCGACGACCTCCGCCACGTCGAGGGCCTTGATCTCGATCAGCCGCTGTTGTCCGAGGTTCACCAGGTACCAAGTCACGGCGCCGACCGCGCAGAGAAAGAGCACGGAGATCACCGCGACGCGCCGCCGCAGACCGACGACGTTTACGTTGCGCGGGTCGTTGAACACCGA
>VBCT01000175.1:0-5547 GCA_005882235.1 Betaproteobacteria bacterium | reverse complement strand
GAACGTTTCCAGCACGTGCCGGTTGGGCGCGAAGCCGTAGGGCCACCAGTCTTCGCCCAGCTCCCTGCGGGCTTCCTCGACGTGCGCGGCCTGCCACGGCAGCATCGTGGCGAGCGCCATGGTGGTCGCGAGGGTTTCGTAGGTCCTCCGCTGCGCCTGCGCGAAGGCCTTGCAGAGCGACTGCGCGATCCAGCGGTTCGCCCGGTACAGCTCGCGGCGGATCACCACCGTATGCATGATGGGGAAGATCCTGGTCTTGCGGTAATACGCCTTCTCGATTTCGACGTAGTTTTCGAAGAGGCGCTTTACCGCGTCGGGCCGCGTCGCGAAGGTCGAGGGCGCGCGCGCGGTATGCAGGGCGTCGATCTCGCCCTCCGCGATCATCTGCGCGAGCGTCTGCTTCGGCCCGATGGGCTTCACCCTGAATTTCGCGGGCAGATCGAGCTCGAGCTTCTCGTCGCGGCCGGGCTCTTCCTCGCCTCCGGTCCGGTACTCGCAGCCCGCGGGATCGACGCCGTACTCGTCCTGCAGGATTCCGCGGATCCACACGGGCGCGGTCATCTGGTACTCCGGCACCCCGATTCTCTTGCCGGCGAACTCCTTCGGCTCGCGGATGCCGCTCTTCGTGGAAACGAAAATGCACGAGTGACGGAAGAAGCGCGAGGGGAACACCGGGATCGCGACGAAGGCCGGATCGTCCCGCATGAGCGACACGCAATACGAGGACAGCGACATCTCCGCTGCGTCGAACTCGCGGTTGCGCAGCATCCTGAAAAACGTCTCCTCGACGAGAAGTTCGTGATAGATGAGATCGATGCCCTCGGGGCGCACGCTGCCGTCGGCGAGCGCGCGGGTTCTGTCGTAGTCCCAGCAGGCGAGGGAGAGCTGGAGTCTCGGCATGGGTCAGTCATCCTCTCCTTTGCAAAGGAGGGGCGGCGCGGGAGCGCCGGGGGAATTTTCCTTCTTTACACCGTCACCGGATCGGTGTCGAGCGCCGGAAAGAGGCCGTGCCTTGCTCCTTCCTTGTAGTGCTGCCCCACCGGCAGCTCGATCGCGCAGGAGCGCACGCGCTGCGACGCGGGGTCGAGTCCCGGGACGGTCTTGCCTTCGCGCGCGGCTTTGGCCGCCCGGAGCAGGCGGCTTCGCGTTCCGACGATCCCCTTGTCGGTCATGCACAGGTGCTCCCTGGTGCGGTCCTGGATCGGGCCCATGGATTCCTGCAGCGACGCGTCCTGCATCGCGATGCCCTCCACGCCGCTGTAGGTGCGGCCGCGTCTCTGCGTCATGCGGTCGATCAGATAGTCGTTCGATTTGTTCGCGAGCGGAACGAAGGTGCCGGGCGCGTACTTCACGTGGATTCCCGCGCCCTCTTTCATCGCTTTCACTTCCGACGCGCTCAACGCCCGGCCCGGGTGATAGTTGATGCTCCATGCCCAGCAGTGCTCGTCGTCGATCGGCACCCAGGCGTGCGCTCCGAGAGGATGCCCCGCCCGCGGCGGAATGATCGTATGCCAGGGCATGATCCAGGGCGTGATGCGCCAGTAGTATTTGCCGTGTTCCGCGTTGCGCCGCGCCCCGATGAGAAGGCCCCCCTCGAAGTCCACGACTTCGAAGACCGGCATGCGGTCCTCCAGGTTGTACTGGTTGCCCTTGCTACCCTTGAAGAGCGGATCGGTTTCGAGCTCGCCCGAGTGCAGGAAGGACACGTGGCTCGAATCGATCCCGCCCTCGATCGCCTGAAGGTAATTCGACTCCTGCAGGCGCTTGGAGACGAAGCGCCGCTCGGGGGACACCCTCACCCACTCGAGCTCGGGCGGCGCGGGTTTCAGCTCCGGCGGCCCCATGTAGATCCACACCACGTCGCCCCGTTCGACCGCCGGGTAGGACTTCAGCTTGATCCCCTTGCGCACGCCCGACTCCTCGGGCTCCGAGGGCAGATCCACGCACTGGCCGTTCACGTCGTATTTCCAGCCGTGGTAGGGACAGCGCAGGCCGCACTCCTCGTTCCTGCCGAACCACAGCGACACGCTGCGGTGCGCGCAGAATTCGTCGATCACGCCGATGCGCCCCTCGCTGTCGCGGAAAGCCACGAGTTTCTCGCCCATGATCTGCACGCGCACGGGCGCGCAGTCCGGTTCCGCGATCTCCCAGCCGTGCAATGCGGGGATCCAGTAACGCCGGAAAAGATCCCCCATCAGAGTGCCGCGACCGGCGCGCGTCAACTGGTCGTTTTGTTCCTGGGTCAGCATGGTTCAGTCCTCAATTCGAAGGCGTGGATCAGTCAGCCGTGGCGCCCGAGGCGCGAACGATCGGGCCCCAGCGCTTCAGCTCGGCGGCCACGAACGCTGCGAACTGCCTCGGGTCGAGATCGCCGGGCTCGATGCCTTCGGGACGCAGCCGCTCGCGCACGTCGGAGGCCCGCAGCGCCCGCCGCACCTCGGCATTGAGCCGGCTCACGATCTCAGGTGCCATGCCCGCCGGGCCCGAGAGCGAAAACCAGATGGAAGCGGTCAGCTCCGGATAGCCCATCTCCCCGAAGGTCGGCACGTCCGGAAATTCAGGAACGCGTTTCGCCGCGCTCACCGCGAGCGCGCGCGCGCGGCCCGCCTTGATCTGCGTCGCGGCGGTCGTCAGCGTCGTGGAGGTCACGGGCACATGTCCCGCGATCAGGTCGGCGACTGCGAGGCTCGCGCCCTTGTAGGGGACGTGGGTCATCTCGATCCCGGCGACCTGTTTCAACTGCTCCGCGATCAGGTGCCCCTGCGTGCCGTTGCCCGGGGAACCATAAGCGAGCTTGCCGGGTTCCTTTCTCGCATAGGCGATGAATTGCTTCAGGTCCTGCGCCGGCAGCGCCGGGTTCACGACCAGCACGCCCGGCGGGCCGCCGAAGAGCGCGATGTGGGTGAAATCGCGCAGCGGATCGAACGGGAAGCTCTTCGAGAGCGCGGGCGCGATGCAATGCGTGGCGACGCCCGAGACGACCAGTGTGTACCCGTCGGGCGCCGCCTTGGCCACGAGCTCCGAGCCGATGATCCCGCCGGCCCCAGGGCGGTTCTCGACGATGAAATTCTCCTTCAAGGTGTCGCTCAGCCTTTGCGATACCAGGCGACCCAGAGTGTCGGCGGTTCCGCCCGGCGCGAAAGGAACGATGATGCGCACGGTCTTGGCGGGCCATCCCTGCGCGAGGGCCTGCGAACCCGCTATCAGCAGGGCGACGAGCCCCGCGAGTCCCGGGCCGGAGTGCCGAGCGAGTTGTGAAAGGGATGCGGCCACGGGCGTCATTTTACCCGAGCATCGCGCTAGAATAGCCCAGCGTCCGCCTAGAGGGTCACTGTGCCGCATATAGGAACGGAAATCCCATGGAAATCACCGGCGAACAACTGATCCCCTTGCCGCAGGCAGAAGTCTGGCGCGGGCTGAACGATCCCGAGGTCTTGAAGGCGTGCATCGCGGGCTGCGAAACGATCGAGAGAGTGTCCGATACCGAGTACCGCGTCGTCATGGTGGCGTCGGTAGGGCCCGTGAAGGCCAAGTTCAACGGGAAGCTCGTGCTGTCCGATCTCAACCCGCCGAACTCCTATTCGCTGTCCTTCGAGGGATCGGGTGGCGCGGCGGGATTCGGCAAGGGCAGCGCGCAGGTGTCGCTCAAGACCGAGGGCGCGGCCACGCGCCTCACCTACTCCGCCAAAGCGAGCGTCGGCGGCAAGCTCGCGCAGGTCGGCTCGCGGCTGATCGACGGGGTCGCGAGAAAAATGGCCGACGACTTCTTCACCGCGTTCAACGAGAAGCTCGCGGGGCCCGCGGCCAAGGCTGCGGGAGCGGCAGCGCCTGCGATCGGGAAGCGACGGATCCACCCGGCCTGGTGGGTAGCCGGTGCGCTGCTCCTGGTGTTTCTCGTCTACCTCGCGCTGCAGCCCGCGCACTGATTCGAGCTCGGGATTATCCGTTCACCGTCACCCGGGCACTCGCGTATCCCGAAGCGTTTTCCTGATCGACCCAGCGGCACTCGATGTCGCCCGACTGCTCGGCGCGCACGAAGAATCTCAGGTAAGGGTTGGCGGCGATCCCGGCGCCCATCGAGGCGCGGAAGACTTCGACCCCGCCGTAGCGGCACTCGAAGCGGTGAATGACGTTGCGCGGCGTCTGGCGTCCCAGCGAATCGTAGCGAAACCCGGTTTCCATCGGGTGCTGGATGACGATGCGCACCTCGACGGGGTCGCCGCGCCTGGCGTCGCGCTGAACCTCGATTCGCGCCGTCATCGCGTTCAGCCTCCGTCCAGGCAGGCGGATTCGTTGACCACGATGTCCGCGGCGTCGAACCAGAAGCTGCCGTCCGAGAGCTGCGCGAGAGCGGTCACCCGCTGGGTGCCGTTCAGGCGGACGCGCGACTCGACCTCGGCTCGACCCATGTGCGAACCGAGAAAGAAGCTCGCCATGAGCGGAACCGGGTTTTTCTCCGAAACGAGATCGATGCGGCGAACGTAGTCCGTCTCGCTCATGGGACTGTCGACGCGCACGAGCATCGGAACCGAATGTCCGTTCTCGGCGGCGGACGGCAGCTCGAGCCGCACGCGGCCTCGGCGCATCGCGGCGCCCTTCAGGATCGATTGCAGCGCTCCCTGCGGCGTGTTGATCGTTCGCGCGTCGACCCCCGGCGCGGGATTCATGATCGGCTGCGCGAGCGCCCGCCGCGGCAGCGCAAAGAGAGCGACGAGCGCGGCGAGCGCGCGCCGTCGCGCACCGCGCGCAGTCAAGGTCCATGGCCTTCGCCCGTCCGGCACCGGTGCTCGCCTCTACCCCGTGCGGGCCGGCGAAGACGCCTTCAGCCTAGGATCGGCAGCTTGCGGATGCGCTTACCGGTGGCCGCGAAGATCGCGTTCGCCACGGCGGGTGCGATCGGCGGCGTTCCCGGCTCACCGATTCCGCCGGGGGCTTCCGTGCTCGGCACGATGTGCACCTCGACCGCGGGCATTTCGTTCATGCGCAGCATCCGGTAGTCGTGGAAGTTCGACTGCTCCACGCGGCCGTCCTTGAAGGTGATCTTGCCGTACAAGGCCGCGGTGAGGCCGTAGACGACTGCGCTCTCGATCTGGCGCTTGACGATGTCCGGGTTCACGGTCATGCCGCAGTCCACCGCGGCGACGACGCGATGCACCTTCGGCGTGCCGTCCTGGCCCACCGAGACCTCCGCGACCTCGGCGCACCAGCTACCGAACGAGAACACCACGGCGATGCCGCGGTGGACGCCTGCCGGCAGCGGCTTGCCCCAGCCCGCTTTTTCCGCGGCGAGCTCGAGCGCACCCTTGTAGCGCGGCTGCTTGCCGAGGAGCGAACGCCGGAACTCGAACGGATCCTTGCCCGCGGCGTGCGCGAGCTCGTCGATGAAGCTCTCGAGAAAGAAACTGTTCTGCGAGTGCCCGACCGAGCGCCAGAACCAGACTTGGAGGGCACCAGGCTCCTGGCGCGAGTACTCGACGCGCAGGTTGGGAATGTCGTAGGGGCAGTCGCGGATGCCCTCGACGCCGAATTCGTCCACGCCGTCGGGCG
>VBCT01000119.1 GCA_005882235.1 Betaproteobacteria bacterium | reverse complement strand
GTCGCCCATGTGGACGACGTTGCTCTTTCCGAACCGCACGATGCTGTCGCCGTCGGTGTGGGCGCGCGGAGCGTGGGTCACCACCAGCTCGTCACCGTTGAGGCGGAAGCTGATGTCGCGCGTGAAGGTCACTACCGGGAGCGCGACTTTCGGCTCGGGCTTGGTCTTCATGCCCAGAAACTCGATGAAACCCTCGGTCGAAAGCCGCTTTCTCACGTTCTCGTGCGCGACGATAATCGCGCCGGCCTTGCCCAGATTCTCGTTGCCCCCGGTGTGGTCGAAGTGCCAGTGTGTGTTCAGCACGAACTTGACGGGTTTCGAGGTGAGGTTCGCGATCGCAGCCTGGATCTTGGGCGTAAGCGGCGCGAACTGGTCGTCGATCACGAACACGGCGTCCTCGCCCACCGACAGACCGAGGTTCCCGCCCGCACCGGTCATCATGTATACGGTGTCGGCGAGCTTCTCGGTCTGGATTTCGACTTTGGAGAAGTCCTGCTGGGCCGAAGCCGCGGCGGCGAAGACCGCCGCGGCGCAAACTGCAAACATGCGAAGAAAACAGGTTCTCACCGATGTGCTCCTTTGGCTGGGTTGGGATCTCTTCTTACTCGACGTACTTCGGCGACTTGGGGCCAGTCGCACTTCCGACCACAGTCATGAACATTGCACCCATAGGGTTATTCCGGAGGAGGCATTTTAAATCAACCGGCTCGCAGCGGGCGCACCGGCCGCCGGTTGTGCAGCGCGTCACCGCTTCGTCGCGTATGAATCAATTGGCCTATCACATTGTCATGATTTCCCTCCGTCCTTATCATGATTTCCCTCTGGTGTTTCAAACTCTCGCGGCGGTAGAATCTACGCGTCCGCCGGTTTGAAATTCTTCCCACATAAAATGTTCCCGAGCATGACCAGAACGGGTGGACCGCAGTTCGCCTTGCAATGAACAAATAATCGAATTCCATTAACAACAACGCTGGATAACGCTGAGAAAGGAGTTGACATGCGCAGATTCGATCGATTTAGTTGGTTGCCCGTGGCTCTCTTATTCGCGCTGGCACTTACCCTGCCTACGCTTGCAACAGCCCAGACCCGAGGAAACCCGCTCTGTCCCGGCGAGGACGTGTTCTTCAACCCCGGTAATGGCGAAAATATCGTCGTGCCTTCGGGCTTCGAGGTTTCGGTCTTCAAGAGCGGCCTGAACTTCCCGACTGCCGTTGCGTTTCGCGGCAACAGGCAACGTTTCGAGGTGTTCGTGCTGGAGTCGGGGCACGGCCTGCCGAGCCGGTGCAACGACGAGACGAGTTCTGTCGTCGGGGGCGAGTTCTCGGCCACCAATCCCTTCACGCCCGACATCCTGGTGTTTGACCAGAGCGGGAACCGGATCCGTGGTCCTCTCGCCAAGCCCACGACAAGCGGCGTAGGTCTCCAGGCGCACGGCCCGGCGATCGACATCGCGTTCGAGAATGGCTTCCAGGGCGGGCGACTTTTCGCCACGGACTCAAACCAAGCCATTCGGGCCGTTGGGGCGCAGAACAACAGCTCGCGCATCGTGACCGTGAACCCCGAGACCGGGCACGTCACCCCGTTTATCACCGGTCTGCCCACGGGAGACCACCCGGCGGAGCAGATCACCTTCAAAGACGGCTGGATCTACTGGTCTCAAGGGTCGACGACCAACTCCAGCGTGGTCGGTCGTGACAACGGCGGTGGCGCCAACCAGCAAGATATCCCGTGCCAGGACATCACGCTGAGTACCAACCTATTCGACTCGGGTGGCGGTGTTATGACCAGCGGCTACTCGCCCTTCAACACGAGACGCCCTGGAGCGACCGTGGCGGCGTTCGAGAGCGCGACCGGGCCAGGAATCTGCGACGGCTCTGTCTTGAGAGCGAAAGTCAACGCCACAAACCCGAAGTCCACCATCGAGCCCGTCTCGTGGGGGTACCGGAACCCGTACGGCATTCGGTTCGCGCCGGATGATCACGCCCTGAAGGGCGGGCTGTTTGTCACCGAGAACGGCGAAGACGAGCGGGGTGCGCGGCCGACCAACAACTCCCCTGACCGCCTGCACCTCGCCCAGCAGAATCCCGATGGCAGCCCGGATTACCACGGTTGGCCGGATCGGTTCGGCTTCCTGGATTCAACTCAGGCGGTTTTCAACCCCGTCGGGGGCCCCGGCGACGACAATGCGGCCGCCGTCGTCGGCAAGCCGGTGCAACCCGTTCTCGCGTTCCCGCCCCAGCCAATCACGGCGCCCCTGGCCCTTGAGCCGGCGGACGTCGCAATTGTCGGGCTTGACTTCGTGCCCAATTCCTTTGTCCACGGCCCGGTCAAGCGCGGTGCGGCCCTTGCCGGCCGCGAGGGGGACTTCGGGTTCTCGAAAGCCAATGGCACCCCGGAAGAGGGGCACGACGTCCAGCTCATCAACTTCAGCGCTCCGGGTGAGCCGCTCCAGCTCCAGCTCCAGCGGTTTGCCCACAACAGCACGTTCGAGCAGGCGTTCGTGTCGCGGATTCGCGGGATCAATCGCCCCGTGGATCTCAAGTTCGGGCCTGACGACTGTGCCTACGTAGTCGATTACGGCGCGGTGCGCGACTTTGGGCAGAGCGATCCTGCTTCGAGATTCTGCCCCGCGAAGCTACTGGACGGGGTGACCCCGAACCCGTCCTTTCCTGGCTGTCTGACCGACGGTTCGGCTCCGCTCCTCCAGATTCCCGGGACTGGCGTGATCTGGAAGATCTGCCGGGCAGGCTAGCGATCGAGACGACTAGGAGGCGCCGCGTAGAACCGCGGCGATCTCACGAAAAGCCCGCAACGCAAGTTGCGGGCTTTTTTTTACCCGATCTAATCGATCTTCGATTCATCGCGGTACATCACCTTGTGCCGCGTCTCCCTGATCCACTCGCTGATCTGATCGAGAGTCATGAATTGCTTCATGTCGAAGCGGTCCCAGCTGCGGATCTCGTCGAGCTTCTTCTTCCAGCGCTTGTAAGGCGCCTTCGCCGCAGGACCGAAGCAGAAAATGTCGATGATCGAGAGCTCCTCCGGTACGCCGAGCAGCGGGCGCATGGCCTTCTGCGCTGTCTCCTGGCCGATTGCCGTCACCCACCATACGTTGTAGCCGAGAGCGGCCGCGGCGAGATGCGCGGACATGGTCGAAGCCGCTACGCTCTGCAGCAGGATGCGCTCGGCGTTCTCGTGGTACTGGCGGTCGAGATCGCTGCCGTCCATGAGCACGGGAAAGGCGCGAGTGAAACGGAAGTCCGCGACCACCACGATCATCCCGGGGGCCGTCTCCAGCCCGCGGTAGTTCGGCGTGGGAAACTTCATCTTGAGCTTGGCGCGGCGGCGCTGCTCCTCGACGAAATAGTCGGCGATCTTTTTCTTGGTTTCCGGATCGGTGACGATGATGTAATGCCAGGGCTGCGCATTCGCGCCCGAAGGCGCATGGCGCGCGGCTTCGAGGATGAGATCGTAGTGCTCGCGCGGCACGACGCAAGCCGGATCGAACTGGCGCGTCGTCAGCCGGTTGCGCATTACTTCGAGCAGAGCTTGGCAGCGAGCGCCGGGGTCAGCCCCACGGCTTTGGGAAGTTTTTCCAGTCATTCGACCTCTCTTCTAGGAAGCACACTGCTAGAAGGGCTCCTCATCCTCTTCCGGCGCCTCTGGTTCCCCGAGCAGCTTTGTCGCTTGAGCCAACGGAAGCACCTCGACGTCCTTGAGCTTGCGCGAAATTTGGCGGGTGCGCGTTTCTGCCTCTCCAATCTTGTTGGCCGCTGTCTCAAGCGTCCTCTTGACGCCCGCGAGGGCCTCGCCAAATTTGCTAAATTCCGTCTTTACTGCGCCCAGCACCTCCCACACTTCGGAAGAGCGCTCCTCAATGGCTAGTGTGCGGAACCCCATCTGCAGCGCGTTTAGAGTTGCCGAAAGATTATAGGGGCCTGCGACCGTAACCCGATACTCTCGCTGTAACGAATCAGCAAGACCTGGCCGTCGAACCACTTCTGCATACAAACCTTCTGTCGGCAAGAACAGGAAAGCGAAGTCGGTCGTGTGAGGTGGACCGATGTACTTCTCGCGAATACTTTTCGCTTCGAGCTTGATACGAGTCTCAAGTGCCCTGCCCGCTTCTTCTGCGCCCTGCAGATCGGCACGCTCCTGAGCAACAAGCAATTTCTCGTAATCTACCATCGGAAACTTCGAGTCAATAGGCAGCCACATGGGTTCGTTTCCGATGGGTCCTGGAAGCTTGATTGCGAACTCGACGCGCTCGTTCGAACCCGGCAGCGTGGCCACATTCTTAGCATACTGATCGGATGTCAACGTCTGCTCTAACAGCGTACCAAGCTGCACCTCGCCCCAAATACCACGCGTCTTCACGTTGGTCAGAACGCGCTTCAAGTCACCTACACCAGCGGCAAGCGACTGCATTTCGCCTAAACCTTTATGTACTGCCTCAAGCCGCTCGCTCACAAGCTTGAACGAATCGCCGAGACGCTTTTCCAGCGTAGCGTGAAGCCTTTCATCTACGGTCTTACGTATTTCGTCCAGTTTGGAAGCATTGTCGCTCTGCAGATCTCTCAGCTTGCGCTCAAGGGTGTCACGCACTTCGCCCAACCGCCGTTCGTTCGCGTCGGTGAGCGCCTTTATCTGGGCAAGCAACGTTTGCGAAAACTGATTGATATTCCCTGACAGTTCGGTACGGTTCATCGCTGCGGCTTCCTGAGCTTCTTTGCGCCCGTCGGCTACTCCGTCGCGCAGCTCGCGCTCAAGGCGCTCGAAGTCTCCCCGAGATGCACCCAGCTGACTGGACGAACGCAGAACGAACTGCAGAACGATGATCGCGACTGCAAGCAGTACAAGAAC
>VBCT01000118.1 GCA_005882235.1 Betaproteobacteria bacterium | reverse complement strand
CGGTCAAAGTCTTTTGCGCGGGATCGTAGCGGTGCACCGAGGCGACGTGGATGACTTCCTTGTCGGAAACGAAGCTGTAGCAGGTGTTGGCGATGACGGGCTGCGGGTTGGGCGCCCGTCCGTTCATGAGCTCGATGATCGCGGCTGCGGCGAGCTTGCCGTGGTTGTTCGCCATGTGGCCCGACTTGGGCATCGCCGGCGCCGAAAGCGTGGCGTCGCCGAGCACGTGGATCCCCTTGTGCGCGGTCGATTCCATGCTGAGCCAGTCCACGCCGCACCAGCGCGTGTTCGGGGTGAGGAGTCCTGCGGTACGCGCGATGTCTCCGGCGCGCATGGGCGGAAGCACGTTGAGCACATCGCCCTTGATCGTGTCGAAATCGGTCTTCAGCGTCTTCGTGCGCGCGTCCACCGCCTTGACCTCGTTGTTGCCGCGGTACTCGATCGTGCCCTTGTAGAGATCGTTCCATGCGGCCTTGAAAAGCGCGGGCTTCGAAACGATGTCCTCGTTGGCGTCGAGGACGATCACCTTGGAGCGGGGCTTCGCCTTCTTGAAGTAGGACGCAATCTGGCAGGCGCGCTCGTAGGGCCCCGGCGGGCAACGGAAGGGCGACCGGGGGACCCCGATGACGCATACGCCGCCGTCGGGCATCGCCTCGAGCTGCTGCCGCAGCGCGACTGTCTCCTGACCGGCCTTCCACGCGTGCAGGATGGTCTTCTGCGCCTCGGCGTCGTAGCCTTCGATTGCCTCGTGCATGAAATCCACGGCCGGAGAAACGATCAGCCTGTCGTAGGGCAGATCCTCGATGCGCTTGAGCGACACCCGCTTCTTCTCGACGTTGATGGCGGTGGCTTCGTCACGCAGTACCTGCACGCCGTACTCGCGCAGCTTCGCATAGCTGCGCGTGATGTCGGCGAGGGTCCGGGTCCCTCCGAGAACCAGGTTCGAGGTGGGACAGGAGATGAACTCGGAGTTGCGCTCGATCAGGAACACCTCGATCGTGCCTTCGCTCCACATGCGCAGGTACTTTGCCGCGGTTGCACCGCCGAAG
The DNA here is from genome assembly GCA_005882235.1 of Betaproteobacteria bacterium. Taxonomy (GTDB): domain Bacteria; phylum Pseudomonadota; class Gammaproteobacteria; order Burkholderiales; family SG8-39; genus VBDM01. The sequence goes on along the minus strand of VBCT01000118.1, from coordinate 9,350 downwards.
CCGCCGCCGATGACGATGACGCGGCCGACGGGCCTGGACGGGGCGGCGGGCTCCATCGCGCAGCCGGGCAGCAGCGAAGCCGCCGCCAAGGCGCTCGAAGTCTTCAGGAAATCGCGTCGGGCAAGTCGGTTCATGGCCACCTCCTATCTCGCCTTTTGCGCCGCGAAATATGCGGCGAGCGCCTCGATCTGCTCGTCGGTATAGCCCTTGGCGAGCTGGTGCATGATGGTCGCAGGGCGCTTGCCGGTCCTGAAATCCTGCATCTGCTGCACGAGATAGGCCCGCTGCTGGCCGGCCAAGTTGGGCATCCCCTGAACGCTCATGCCGTTCGTCCCATGGCAGTTGGCGCAGGCGGCGGCGAGATTGCGGCCGAGGCTGGGATCGGCGCCTTGCGCTAGGGCGGATAGAGCGAAAACCGCGCCCGAGGCGAGCGTGGCTCCGAGGACGTTGCGGATCATGTCGGCTCCTCGAGGGTTTTTATTTTGGTATTTCGAGTGTCGTTCCGGCCCCGCGGACTGTCAAGGGGTGCGCCGCAAAAAACAAAAGCCGCCCTAGGCGGCCTTTGGTCGTTGCACAGACTCAGGCTTCCGGAGCCACCTCCGGCACTTTTTCTTCGACAAACTTGAGCGTGATTTTTTCCGCCTCGATATCCACCGTGACCTTCCCGCCGTTGGCGAGCTTGCCGAAGAGCAGCTCGTCGGCGAGCGCGCGGCGAATCGTGTCCTGGATGAGCCTCGACATCGGGCGTGCACCCATCAGCGGATCGAAGCCGTGCTTCGCGAGGTGCTCGCGCAGCACGTCGGTAAATACCGCATCGACCTTCTTCTCGTGCAGCTGGGCCTCGAGCTGCATGAGGAACTTGTCCACCACGCGCAGGATGATGTCGTGATCGAGCGACCTGAACGAGATGGTCGCGTCCAAGCGATTCCGGAACTCCGGCGAAAACAGCCGCTTGATTTCGGCGCTCTCGTCGCCGGGCTCCTTCTTGGCGGTGAAGCCCATCACCGGCCGGTTGAGCGCATCGGCCCCGGCGTTGGTCGTCATGACGATAATGATGTTCCGGAAGTCGGCCTACCTGCCGTTGTTGTCGGTGAGGGTACCGTGATCCATCACCTGGAGCAGGATGTTGAAGATGTCCGGGTGCGCCTTCTCGATCTCGTCGAGGAGCAGCACCGCGTAAGGCTTCTTGGTGATCGCTTCCGTCAGAAGGCCGCCCTGGTCGAAACCCACGTAACCCGGAGGTGCACCGATGAGGCGCGACACCGCATGCCGCTCCATGTACTCGGACATGTCGAAGCGATGCAATTCGATCCCCATGCAGTAGGCGAGCTGGCGCGCGACCTCGGTCTTTCCGACACCCGTCGGACCCGAGAAAAGGAAGGCGCCGATCGGTTTCTGCGGATTGGCAAGGCCCGAGCGCGCAGTGCGGATCGCCGACACCAGCGCTTCGATGGCCTGATCCTGGCCGAACACGACGGCTTTCAAGTCGCGGTCGAGGTTCTTGAGGGCGGCGCGGTCGTCCTGCGACACCGAGGCCGGTGGGATGCGGGCAATCTTGGAGATGATTTCCTCGATCTCGGTTTTGCCGACGACCTTTTTCTGCTTGGACTTGGGCAGGATCTTCTGCGCCGCGCCCGCCTCATCGATGACATCGATCGCCTTGTCGGGCAAGTGCCGGTCGTTGATGTAGCGAGCGGAGAGTTCGGCGGCGCTGGTGAGCGCGTTGCCGCTGTACTTGATCCCGTGGTGCGCCTCGAAGCGCGATTTCAGGCCGCGCAGTATCGCGACCGTCTCCTCGACCGAGGGCTCGGGGACGTCGATCTTCTGGAAGCGCCGCGACAGCGCATGATCCTTTTCGAACACGCCGCGGTACTCGTTGTAGGTCGTCGCGCCGATGCATTTCAGCGCACCTGAAGAGAGCGCCGGTTTGAGAAGGTTCGAAGCGTCTAGCGTCCCGCCCGAAGCGGCGCCGGCGCCGATGAGCGTGTGGATTTCATCGATGAACAGGATCGCATTCGGGTTGTCCACCAGCTGCTTCAACACCGCCTTCAGGCGCTGTTCGAAATCGCCGCGGTACTTGGTTCCCGCGAGCAGCGCGCCCATGTCGAGCATGTATACCTGGCAGCGCGCCAGAATCTCCGGAACTTGGCCCTCGACGATACGGCGCGCGAGCCCTTCGGCGATGGCTGTCTTGCCCACGCCCGCCTCGCCCACGAGAAGGGGATTGTTCTTGCGCCGCCGGCACAGCGTCTGGATCACACGCTCGATCTCGCGCTCGCGACCGATCAGCGGATCGATCTTGCCCACCAGCGCCTGGGCGTTGAGGTTGAGCGTATACGTTTCGAGAGCGCCGCCTGACTGCTGCTCGTCGCCCGCGGTTTCCTGTTCGGCTTCGCCGCCCTTCGCTTCCTTCGACGCAGGCGTCTTGGTGATGCCGTGCGAGATGTAGTTGACCACGTCGAGGCGCGTCACGCCCTGCTGGTGCAGGAAATACACGGCATGAGAGTCCTTCTCGCCGAAGATCGCGACCAAGACATTGGCGCCGGTCACTTCCTTCTTGCCCGAGGACTGGACGTGCAGGATCGCGCGCTGGATCACGCGCTGGAAACCGAGAGTCGGCTGGGTATCGATTTCCTCGGTGCCCGCGACCGTGGGGGTGTGCGCGGCGATGAAGTCCCCGAGCGCTTTCCTCAGTTCCTCGATGTTGGCGGCGCAGGCGCGCAGCACTTCCGCAGCCGTCGGATTATCCAGCAGCGCGAGAAGCAAGTGCTCGACGGTGATGAACTCATGCCGCTTCTGGCGCGCCTCTACGAACGCCATGTGGAGACTGACTTCGAGTTCCTGCGCGATCATCTTTCGTCCCGGGTTCTCATCGGATCACGGGGAGACTGCACTCCCTCGTTCTCACGTTTCCTCCATGACGCATTGTAGCGGGTGCTGGTGCTTGCGTGCGTAGCCGACGACTTGCTCGACCTTGGTGGTGGCGACGTCCTTGGGGTAGATCCCGCAAATACCCATGCCCTCTCGGTGGACTTTGAGCATGACCTGGGTCGCCTTTTCCCGCGTCATGGAAAAGAACCGCTGCAGCACGATGACGACGAATTCCATCGGGGTATAGTCGTCGTTCAAAAGGATCACCTTGAACAGGGGAGGAGGCTTGAGCTTGGCCTTCTTGGCCTCGAGCAGAGCGCCTTCTCGCATGCGAGTTGCCATACCTTACTTAACTTATGCCAGAAGCTTCCACCCGTCAAACCGCACGGACCCAACGCGAGTGGAAAAGTCACGCACCCCATGCACACCGTGTCAATCGGAACTCCTCCATTCAGCGTAGGCACATCGTTGATAATGTAATCGCTGTCGCTACGCCATGCAACATCCAAACGTTTCGGCAGAACAAAGGCTTGACGCTGTCCAGGGCACTTGACGCCGTCGTCCAAAGCGCGTAAAAGGCTTCCCTGTGTTTGTCCTCCATGCGGTTTGCAGGTTCAAATTCCTCTGCTGCGTTGAAGTACAGGCATAGTTGAAGGTTTTCCCCGGTTCTAAAATTCAGGAAGGCTCTATGCCAACAGGTACGGTGAAGTGGTTCAATGATGCTAAGGGTTATGGGTTCATAACCCCGGATGACGGCGGCGAGGATTTGTTTGCGCACTTCTCCGCGATTCAGATGAGCGGGTTCAAAACGCTCAAGGAAGGACAGAAAGTCCAGTTCGAAGTCACGCAAGGCCCGAAGGGCAAGCAGGCTTCGAACATCCAGGCCGCAAGCTAGCGGCTCGCGCGGGCGGCGCAGCTGCCCGCGGTCGCAAGTCCCTCTTGGTTATCGGCCCCGGGAGCTCCCAGGGGCCGGTTGTTTTTTTCTTGTTTTTTTCTCGTGACCGGGAAAAAACCTCTTTTTGACGTTCGCGCGCTTCGGTCAGTGCACGCGCCGTCTGAGTTCGGCGTCCACCGCGTCCATGAATTCGTCGGTGGAGAGGAAGTGGTGATCCGGACGTATCAGGATTGCCAGATCCTTGGTCATCTTGCCCGATTCCACGACGTCGACGCAGACCTTTTCCAGGGTCTCAGCGAATCGGGCGACCTCGGGCGTGCCGTCCATGCGGCCGCGAAATATCAGGCCGCGCGTCCAAGCGAAAATCGACGCGATGGGATTGGTCGAAGTGGGCTTGCCTTGCTGGTGCAGCCGGTAGTGCCGAGTCACGGTGCCGTGTGCCGCCTCGGCCTCGACCGCCTTCCCGTCGGGGGACATCAAGACTGAGGTCATGAGCGGATTGCACGTCGCCGTCGTAGTTCTTGCACGCCCACAGGTAACCGCCGTTCCACTTGAGGCTCGCGGCCACCATGTCGTCGATCAGCCGGTGCTCATAGGTCAGACCCGCGGCGTCGAATTGCTTCTTGAACTCCGCATCGAAGATATCCTGGAACAGGTTCTTGAACCGGCCGTCGTAGACCTTGAGGATGGTATTCTTGCTCGAGAAATAGACGGGGTACTTGCGCTGCAAGGCGTAGTTGAAGCAGGCGCGCGCAAAGCCCTCGATCGATTCGTCGAGGTTGAACATCGCCATGGTGACGCCGGCGCCCGGCGCCTTGAAGACTTCACGCTCCACTGCGGCGCCGCCGCCTGCGGGCTGAAAACTTAGCTTGATCGTACCGGCGCCGTCGAACTTGACCTCGGTGGCCCGATACTGGTCGCCGAATCCGTGACGCGCGATGACCACCGGCTTATTCCAGTGAGTCACGATGCGCGGCACGTTTTTGCAGATAATGGGCTCCCGGAAAATCGTGCCGTCGAGAATATTGCGGATGGTACCGTTAGGGCTGCGCCACATCTGCTTCAGGTTGAACTCTTTGACGCGCCCTTCGTCGGGGGTGATGGTCGCGCATTTCACGGCTACGCCGTACTTCCGGGTGGCATTGGCCGCGTCGATCGTGATCTGGTCGTTGGTCTTGTCCCTCGCCTCGACCCCGAGATCGTAGTATTTCAGGTCGACGTCGAGATAGGGAAGAATCAGGTGCTCGCGAATCGTCCTCCAGATGATCCGCGTCATCTCGTCACCGTCCATCTCGACGATCGGATTCTTGACCTTGATTTTGCCCACGGAAGCTCCTGCAGTCTCGCTGTGGAAGGGATCGGCGGTGCAACTTTAAGCTCATTGCGGGCCGCGAACACGACGGGCGTTCCGCTCTTGATCGGGCGGTATTATAGCCAATTGCGCGGGCTCCTCCGCGTGCCTCTAGGACCAGGCCCGGCGGCACGGAAAGATCTGTAGCTTGTTGATTTTTAGAATGAAAATGGATTTCAACAAACTGCGTTGCCGAACGAACGCGCTGCGATCCTGACACGCTTGTCAACCTCGGGAAGGGCAGGGCGTTAGTGGGAGGGACCGGTTCCGAAGCAAGGACTGGTCGCAACCTGTTCCTTAAACTTCACGAAGAGGAAAACATGAGGAAGCTGATCTCCATCCTGGTCGCCACGGCGTTCGCCGTTTCCAGCGGCGCGGCTCTGGCCGCGTCCCACGCCGGTGCTCAGCCGATGAAGGACGACAAGAAAGCTGAAATGAAGAAGGGCGACAAGAAGGGCGACAAGAAAGCCAAGAAGGCCAAGAAGGAAGCCAAGAAGGACGAAATGAAGAAATAGCTGTCTCTCGACGAGACCAGGGCAGGGCTCGATTCCCTGCCTTTTTTATTTTCGCCGGCCGTGTCCAGTATGAAGGAGAAGACTCTTGCGCTCCTTGGCGCCGCCGCGTCGATTGCCGCGGGCGCTGCATTCGCGCAGCTGCCGATCCTGGAGCTGTCAGCGGGGATCCACCTCATCCGCGCCGAGGTCGCTTACACCTTCGAGACACGGGCGCAGGGCCTCATGCTCCGCAAGCATCTCGGTTCGAACGAGGGTATGTTTTTCGTATTTCCGCAATCCGAACCCTATTGCATGTGGATGAAGAATACGCTGATCCCGCTCTCGGTGGCTTTTGTCGACGAAAAGGGAAAAATCGTCAGCATCTCGGAGATGCAGCCGCAAACAGAAACTTCGCATTGTGCGGCGGCTCCCGCGAAGTTTGCGCTCGAAATGCCGGGGGGCTGGTTCGCGAGGAAAGGCATCAAGCCCGGCACGACCATCCAGGGACTCGAGAAGGCGCCCGCCGCGCGCTAGCACTCGCGCGCGAAAAAGCGGCTGGCGAATGCCAGCCGGCTTGCGGTCGAATTCGTTCTTACCCGAAGTAAACCGCGCTATGCGCCCCCGCCGCCATGAAGTACAGCAACGGGATGGAGAACATCGTATTGGTGCGCGAGGCGAGGAAGGCTACGCGCCGGGCTTTGTTCTTCTCCTCGTCGGTAGCCTGCACGATTCCGAGGATCTTCTTCTGATTGGGCCAGATCAGCACCCAGACGTTGAAGAGCATGATGGTGCCCAGCCACGCGCCGATGCCGATTGCCATGTGCGATTTCTGCAGCAGGAAAGCCGATCCAAAGCTTGAACCAAGCAGCGCGGCGCCGGCCAGCCAGGTCACGACCGCAGCCCAGCGGAACCAAAATAGCGCGCGGGGCATGACGTGCTTGGAAATGCCGGCCGCAGTGCCGTCGGCCGCCGCCGCTTTCGCCGCGGCGACATTGACGAAGTTGAAGTAGTACAGCAGGCCGATCCACATCACTCCCGCGAGGAGGTGGATCCAGCGAGATATTGCAGGTACCCAGTCCATGTCAGCCCCCTAGCGTGTGCCGGACGATCATGTGCAACAACAGGGTCAGGATCAAACCGCAAATGACCGTCCCCCAGAGTGAATCGAGCGGATTCTTCATGGTCGTTTCTCCCGATGATCGGGCCGCAGCAGCGCGCCCCGCGTATTTTCTGTCCAAGCGAGCCTGATTGCAAGCGGCTGCTTCTCCGATTCTCGATCCCTAACGCGAGCGCTCGACGCGCGCATGGGCGCCCCCCTCCGCAAACGTGATATCGAGGAGCTCGCCGGCAGCAAGACCCGCGCCGCGCAGCACGATGCTGCCCGAGCCGTCCCGGACGACGCTGTAGCCGCGCTGCAGCACCGCCGCAGGATCCAGGTGCGACAGATTGGCGATCCGGCGGCCGCAGGCCGAGCCGGCGCGTTCGAGCGTCGCGTGCGTTGCAGCACGCAGCCGCGCGGCAAATTGCACCGAGGTCGCCAGAAGCTTATCGGTATTGGGGAGCCTCGCGTGGGCCCGCTGCAAAAGCCGAACGACTTCCCAGCGCCGCTCGGGCGAGATTCGGCCGGCAGCTTGCCCGAGTCTCAATCGCAATTGGCCGAGCAGCTCGCTCTGAGCCCGCAGCCTCGATCCGGGGTGAACCAGCCTGCGTGCAAGATGATCGACGAGGAGCATGCGTCTCTCGAGTTCCTGGCGGGCGCGCAGGGCGAGGCTTGCCGTCAGTCTGGAAATGCCCTCGAGGAGCCCCGAGCGTTCGGGACTGACCAGCTCGGCTGCGGCGGTCGGCGTGGGTGCGCGCCGGTCGGCGACGAAGTCGGCGATCGTGAAGTCGGTTTCGTGCCCGATGCCGGTGACGACCGGGACCGGGCATGCGCGAACCGCCCGCGCCACGATCTCTTCGTTGAAAGCCCACAGGTCCTCGATGCTACCGCCGCCGCGCACCAGCAATATGACATCGCACCCGCCGATCCGGCCGGCGGTCTTGAGCGCAGAGGCGATGTTCTCCGCCGCACCCTCGCCCTGGACTTGCACGGGGAAGACGACGACCTCGATCGACGGGTTACGCCGCGCCAGCGTCGTCAGTACGTCCCGAAGCGCCGCCGCCTCCCGCGAGGTGATCACGCCGATCGCGCGCGGCAGGGAAGGCAGCGTTCGTTTCGTGTCGGTATTGAACAAGCCCTCTTTTTCGAGCTTGTCGCGCAGCCTAAGGAAGGCCTCGAACAGGGCGCCGAGCCCTGCGCGCCGCATGGTCTCGACATTGAGCTGGAAATCGCCGCGCGGCTCATACAAGCTGACGAGCGCCTGCACCTCGATTTGCATGCCGTCGCGCGGCGTCCACTCGAGGCTCTGCTGACGCTGCCGGAACATGACGCAGCGCACTTGGGCCTGCTCGTCCTTCAGGACGAAGTAGGCGTGTCCCGACTTGGCGACGGTGAAGTTCGATATCTCGCCGGCGACCCAAAGCAGGGGATAGCGATGCTCGAGCAGATCCCGGACGCTACGAGCGAGGGCCGAAACGGTGAGAATTTCCGAGGGGGAATGCGTGGAAACCCGCGCCAGTCCTTGTTCTCCGGGCATGTGCCGATTGTAACCTATCCACAATGGGCCCTCCGCCCATTCAGTCCCCTATGAGCGGTTTAGACAATGGCCGAGAACCTGCTTGTAACTAGTTGAGCAGTAAACTGAAAAATGGCAGTTCAAGTTTTCATCATGAGCAAGAAAACCCTTTTGCACGATTCACTTACGCGCGCTATTTGACGGGTATGCACAACCTTATCCACAGTATTTGTGGATAAGGACTCGGGCCCATTTGCGAGCTTCGCGTGCGCGGCAATCAGCGCTGCAGCCTCTGGATTTTTTGAGTGCAAAAAGCGCATCTTCTTGAGATTTCTTTGCCTTGCCGAATCGGCAGTCGCAGGCTAAAGTGTCCGCGGTTTTGGTCTGACTCGGAGAACGCGGTTGTTCGCCATCATCCACGCTGCCGGCTGGCCGATCTATTTCCTGCTCGCCGTGTCGATCATCGCAGTAGCCCTCATCATCGAAAGGTTCATGATCCTTCGCAAGGAGAAGATCGTTCCGGGCGGCTTGCTGGAGAAGGTGCTCGCTGCATACCAGAAGCAAGGAGTCAGTGAGGACATGCTCGAAGAGCTCTCGCAGGACTCTCCGCTCGGCCAGGTACTGGCTTCAGGCCTTCGCAACTACAAGAGTTCGCGCGACGTCATGAAGGACGCAATCGAAGAGGCCGGCAGCGCGGTGGCACACGAACTGGAGCGCTTTTTGACGACGCTCGGGACGATCGCCACGATCAGCCCGCTGATGGGCTTGTTCGGCACCGTGGTCGGCATGATCGAGATCTTCGGCTCGCAATCGCCCACCGGATCCAACCCTCAGGAACTCGCCCACGGCATTTCCGTGGCGCTGTACAACACGGGGTTCGGCTTGGTGATCGCCATTCCAGCGATGATTTTCTTCCGCCACTTCCGCGGCTTGGTCGAAGGCTTCGTGGTCGAGATGGAACAACAGGCGGCGAGGCTGGTCGACGTGGTCCACGGAGAACGTTTCGAATTCCAGCCGCCGCATACTCAGGCATGAGGTTCGCCCGCACGCGGAAGGAAGATCCGGAGATCAACCTGATTCCTATGATCGACGTGCTCCTCGTGATCATCATCTTCCTGATGCTG